>JAHFDU010000115.1 GCA_023248835.1 Myxococcales bacterium
GCTATCCGGTCTACGCCACCTGGACTCGCTTCGTCGGTGCTGAGGTCTATCCGCTGCCGCTGCGTCGAGAAAACGGCTTTCTCCCCGACCTGCAAGCGATCCCGCACGACGTCGCCCAGCGCGCCAAACTTTTGTGGATCAACTATCCCAACAACCCGACCGCGGCGCTGGCGTCGCGCGATTTTTATCGCGCGGTGGTCGCCTTTGCCGAGCGCCATGACATCATCGTCGCCAGCGACGTCGCCTATTCAGAGATCTATTTTGGCGACACGCCACCGCCTTCGTTTCTAGAAGTCGAAGGCGCCAAAGCGGTGGGGATTGAATTTCAGTCGCTCTCAAAAACCTACAACATGACCGGCTGGCGTATCGGTTTTGCCGTCGGTCATGCCGATCTGATCGCTGGCCTCGGCAAAGTAAAAACCAACACCGACTCGGGCGCTTTTGAAGCGGTGCAAGCCGCTGCGGTCGCCGCCCTCAGCGGATCGCAGGCGTGCGCTATCGAGTCGCGGAAAATCTATCGCGAAAGGCGCGACGTTCTGTGCGACGGTCTTGCCGCCGCCGGGTTCGAAGTGCTGCGACCAGAGGCAACGTTTTACGTGATGGTGGTTTGCCCGCGCGGCCTCACCTCGATCGATTTTTCCTCTCGGCTGCTCGACGCTGGCGTGGTGGCGACACCGGCAACTGGATTTGGCGCCGCTGGCGAAGGTTACGTGCGTCTGACCTTGTGTGCCGAAAAAGATCGTCTACTCGAAGCCGCCCGCCGCGTCCGCACCGCCGCACTGTAGCTCTCAGCGCGGCATAGCCGCAACCAAATTGTAAAGCCGCTTTGCACGAGGCCGCGCTGTCGATCCCACGGGGCGTGCCGCCCCGCCCCGTCGGCAAAGCCGTCGGGGCCCCACCCTGCTTACGGCGCGACTTCGCGCCGACGGCGCCTTTGGCGCCTTGAAACAGCCGGCGGTTTGCGAAATTCTTCGTGTGCCGTGACGATTTTCGAAATCAGTAGATCAGTCGCTGTGGCCGGTCAGCTGTTGCAAAAGCATGATCAGCACAAAGCCTATAAGCAGCCCGACCGTGGCGTGGCGTTCGTTTTTGTGGCTGTGCGATTCAGGAATAATCTCGCTGCACACCAAATAGATCAACGCTCCGGCACCAATCGAAAGCGCCACCGGAAGCGCACCTGCGACGGAAGTTGAAAACAGAAAGCCGATGCAGGCGCAAAAAGGCAATGACAATCCACTGAGGGTGACCAGCGCGATGAGCCGCCGCGGACGCATGCCGGACTGCCCAAGCGGTGTTGCCATCACCGCGCCTTCGACGCAGTTTTGCAAAGCGGTCGCGATCGCCAGCATGATCCCGAGTGAACGACCGTTGCCGCTGGCGAAGCCGGCGCCGACCGCGAATCCCTCTGGCAATCGATGCAGGGTCATCGCGCCCAGCACCAACAGCCCATGGTGATGAGCGCGAGCTTGCGGCGACTGGTGATCGCAGCCGGCATGTTCGACCGCGTCCTCTGCACCGCCGCTGTGGCTGTGATGACCACCGGCGTGCTGATGCGGAATCAATCGGTCGGCGAGCATCAGCGCTGCAACGCCAACCAAGAAACCGCCGAGCACCGGCAGTAACGAACCAGACGCAAACGCCGCCGGTAAGAGACCCAGAGTGGCCGCTGCCAGCATCAATCCAGCGCCGAACCCGAGCAGTGTATCGTACCGCGATCGCGGCAGCTGGCGAACGAAAAGCAGCGGCAGCGCGCCCAGCGTCGTCGACAAACCGGCCAACAAGGCCACTGCTACCAGCATCAACATCGCCGCATCCTACACAAGGTCGTGCATCTGATCCAAACCGAAACCACCGTCGACAATGAAGAGGATGAAATGAAGAGGGACGGACTTTAGAAATTAAGTTTCCGCGCCCACATCCTCGCACGGTACGATGAAACGTGCGCTATTGGATTGGTCTCGGCTCTAACCTCGGAGATCGATTGGCGACGCTGCGCATTGCTGTGGACCAACTCAGCCCGCTCGGATCGGATGTTGTCCGATCAAGAGTATTTGCTGCTTCCCCTGTCGGTGGCCCGGCACAACCCTCGTTCCTGAACGCGGCGATTGCGATCGATCTCGAACTGTCACCGCGCGCCTGCCTGAAACATTGTCAGGCCATCGAAGCCAAACTTGGACGTAATCGAAAAACTGAAGCGCGTTGGGGCGCGCGTCCAATCGACCTCGACCTTCTGCTCGCCGGAGCCCATGGCGAGGCGCACGTTCGACTGCCAGAGTTGCAAATCCCTCATCCGCTATTGGCCGAGCGCGCATTTGCACTCTTTCCGCTCTTAGATCTGGACCCGACGCTGGTGCACCCGGTGCTTGGTCGCTCGCTCCGTGCATTGCTCTCGGAGGTGCAGCATTCTGGCAAAGATCTGGTCGCACCGACTGACGAGAAATTGTAGCTAAAGTTTTGCGACAAATTCATCAACCAATAAACCTGCCTCTCGAATCAATTTCCGCTGTGGGCCGGGTGCCAATTCATGATGGTCTGGCACGGAAAGTGACAAGGAAAGTCCCAAGCGCTCTACGGTGAGCCCGGCCGGCAGATTGTCATTGATTGGTCACGGTCCCAACTGTCTAGTGCCGCTTGCGGATCGCTCTCGAGTGAGACGTCGACCGTCGTTTGTACGTCCGGCGCACTGATGCGCAAAGTTTTTGACTACGGCGTGCCGATGGCTTCGAGTAGATGGGCGAGCACCGCTTGGCTGAGCGGTTCGTTGTTGAGTAACAGCGCATAGCTGCCATTGACGCGTTTGATGGCAACGCCACCGTTCCATTCGGGCCGAGATACACCGTCGGAGCGACGAATGTCGATCATCCAGGTGTCACCGTCGACGCGCGGCATTTTGGCAGGAATGAACGAGGCAGCGCGTCCGTACGGCAACAGTACGCTCGAGCCGTAGATCATCATCAAGCGCGGCTCGACGATCATGCCCGACAGCGTGCGCGCGCCCCAGCCGCGACTGCGCGCCAGCTGCTCGACAAACATCGCCAGCGTCGCCGACTGCTTCTCGGCAGCCTCAAAAATATCGCGCACAGTTTTTCAATCTTACCGCGGCTTGTCGGACTTGGACAGAGCTTGCGCTCGACGGAAGGTCGCGGTAAGAGGGCGCCCATGGGCCGTATGACCAAGGCGAGCAAACTCAATGTGGTGGCGCTCGATCCCAAAACGCGCCAGCGTCGGCAAGCGGCGCGCGTGCTCGAGACGTTTGCCAATCCGCGCCCTCAGCGCGCTTATGAAATCCGCTTCGATTGCGACGAATTTACCTGCATCTGCCCGATGACCGGGCAGCCCGATTTTGCCACCGTGCGCATTACCTACGTGCCGGACAAAAAATGTGTCGAGCTCAAATCGCTTAAATCGTACCTGTGGTCGTTCCGCGACGAGGGCGCTTTTCATGAAGCTGTCACCAATCGCATTCTCGACGATCTGGTCGCCGCGGTGGCGCCGCGGCAAGCGCGGGTCGAGGGTGATTTTCGCATCCGCGGCAGCATTCACACCGTAGTTGTGGCAGACTACGGAGCGCCATTTGGGGGCAAGGGTAAGGCCAAGTGATCAGCGACTATGTAAAAAAGCTATTTGGCACCAGTCACGAGCGCGAAATCAAGCGGCTGTGGCCGCGCGTCCATCGCGTCACCGCGCTTGAGCCGAAAATAAAACAGCTTTCCGATGTCGAGCTGCGCGGCAAGACGGCAGAATTTAGGGCCAAGCTCGATCAAGGCGCCAAGCTCGACGACATTTTGGAAGAAGCCTTTGCCGTGGTGCGCGAGGCGTCGCAGCGGGCGATTGGACTGCGCCATTATGATGTGCAGCTGCTCGGCGGCATGGTGCTGCACCGCGGGGCGATTTCGGAAATGAAGACCGGCGAAGGCAAAACCCTGGTGGCAACTTCGCCGCTTTATCTAAATGCGCTCGAGGGGCGCGGCGTCCACTTGGTGACGGTGAACGACTATCTCGCCACCCGCGATGCCGAGTGGATGGGGCGGGTTTACAAATTCTTGGGGCTGACCGTCGGCACCATCGTGCACGGCCAGAGCGATCGCGAAAAGCAGCTCGCCTATCGCAGCGACATCACCTACGGCACCAACAACGAATTCGGTTTTGATTACTTGCGCGACAACATGAAGTTGTCGATTGAAAACTATGTTCAGCGCGAGCTCCACTATGCCATCGTCGACGAGGTCGACTCGATTCTTATAGACGAAGCGCGTACGCCGCTCATCATTTCGGGGCCGGCCGACGAGTCGACCGAGCTTTACTATCGCGTCAACCAGATCATTCCGTCGCTCAAAAAAGACATCGACTACACCGTCGACGAAAAGCACCACTCGGCGATGCTCTCCGATCAAGGCGTCGATCGAGTCGAGAAGAAGTTGGGGCTGGTCAATCTGTACGATCCCAACAACATCGCCTGGAACCATCACGTTCAGGCGGCACTCAAGGCGCACACGCTGTACAAGCGCGATGTTAACTATCTGGTCGAAGATGGCAAGGTGCTGATCATCGACGAGCACACTGGGCGCAAGATGCCGGGCCGTCGCTGGTCCGATGGTTTGCACCAGGCGATCGAGGCCAAAGAGAACGTCAACATCGAAGAAGAGAACCAGACGCTGGCGACGGTGACGTTTCAGAATCTGTTTCGCATGTACCACAAACTTGGCGGCATGACTGGCACCGCGGATACCGAGGCCACTGAGTTTCACGAGATCTACAAGCAGGACGTGGTGCAGATTCCCACCAACAAGCCGATGATCCGCCTCGACCACCACGATCTTATTTATAAAAACGAGCGCGGAAAATTTCGCGCGGTGCTAGAGGAAATCGTCGAGCGCCACCAAAAAGGGCAGCCGATCTTGGTGGGTACGATTTCAGTCGAGAAGTCAGAAATTTTGTCGTCGATGCTGAGCAAAAAGGGCATTCCGCACAATGTGCTCAACGCCAAGTACCATTTGCGTGAGGCCGAAATTGTCGCTCAAGCCGGCCGCAAAGGCGCGGTGACGATTTCGACCAACATGGCCGGCCGCGGAACCGACATTTTGCTCGGCGGCAATGCCGAATTTATGGCGCGCTCGGAGGTTGCTGGCCACGAAGCGGCGGCGATTCCTGGATCGGTCGACGAATCGACGCCGGAATACAAAGCCGCGCTCGAAAAATTTCGGCCGCAGTGTGAAGCCGAGAAAAAAGAGGTCGTCCTAGCCGGCGGCCTGCATATCCTTGGCACCGAGCGCCACGAGTCGCGCCGCATCGACAACCAGCTGCGCGGCCGCTCGGGTAGACAGGGCGATCCCGGCAGTTCGCGGTTTTATCTTTCGCTCGAAGACGACCTGTTGCGCATTTTCGGCGCCGAAAAAATGACCGGGCTGATGGAGCGGCTCGGCATGGAAGAGGACGTGCCGATTGAACACAGCATGGTCAACCGATCGATAGAAAACGCCCAGCGCAAAGTCGAAGGCCACAACTTCGACATTCGCAAGAATCTGCTCGACTACGACGACGTGATGAACCAGCAGCGCAAAGCTATCTATTCGTTGCGCAAGCAGATTCTCGAGGGGCGCTACGTTCCGCTACTCTCCGAGGCCGACAAGAAGGCGGGCAAGGCGCCGCCCTTGCCGCCGGAAAAATCGGGCAACTGGACGGTCGAAACCCTGGGCAAGACGGTCGAGCCGCGCGTCATTCAGATCGTCGATGGATTTTTCGCTCCACCCACCGACGGCAGCGAAGCAAAACTTGATCATGAGCGACTGACCCACGAGCTCTATCGGGTGTTTGGCGCAGTGGTCGATGTCAAAAAGGATCTCGGCGACAAAGCGGCGCTGATAAAAAAAGCGGCACCAGAGGCGGCGGCATCACTGATTCAGCAGCGTGAACGCGTGCTTGACCTTGGCGACGAACTGATTTCGGGATTGATCTGGACCTACTGCCCCGAGCGCGGCCATGCCGAAGAATGGGATCTCAAGGCGCTGCAAAATGCCGCGCGCGAACAGTTCGGCACCGAGATTTCGCTCTCCGGTGTCGCCCTCGATCGCGACGCCATTGCCGACAAAATGTGGCAACAGGTACTTGCCTACACTGAGACACGCGAGAGTGACCTTTCGCCTTTGGCGTTTCTCTATTTTGCGCGCCATTTTTATCTCGAGGAGATCGATTCGCAGTGGATTGATCACTTAAAGACGATGGATCAGCTGCGCGAGGGCATTCATTTGCGCGGCTACGGACAAAAAGATCCGAAGATTGAGTACAAAAAAGAGGGCTACAATTATTTCGTTCAGATTATGGAACGAATTGCGCAAAACGTCGGCACCAAGCTCTATCGCGTGCGCCTGAAAAGCGAAGAGGCAGCGCCGCAGGAGAAGCTGCCCGAGTTCAAGCGCAAAGAGCGCCGCATGGTGGCGCAGCACGCTCAATCCTCTGCTGCGGCCGCGAGCAGCAATGGCGCGCCGGCTGAGGAGAAGCCCAAAACGGTTCGCCGCGAAGAGCCCAAGGTCGGGCGCAACGAGCCCTGCCCGTGCGGCTCGGGAAAAAAATACAAAAAATGTCACGGCGCCACCGCGGTTGCCAGCTAGTTCCGTCCTTCGCCCTTCGGCATGGCTCAGGAGGCTCAGGATGATCGGTTGTCTCCTTCCCGCTCGTGCTGAGCGAAGTCGAAGCACGGCTCTCAGGCAAGTCTGTTTCCCTTTTTTGCTACTGGCCGCTTGCAGTCACACTGCGCCAGTACAAAAGCCGGCGGCAATGCCGATCGCGGCGACGCGCCCGCGCCTCGGCTGGTTGAGCTGGAGCAGCGAAAAATCGGTCATCTATTGTAATCGTCGCCTCGACGATCAAGGAAATGAGGTCGGCGTGCGTGGCCCCTGTTCGAGCGTTGAAGTCGGCGGCACACCCAAGCGCATCATGTCCTGGGCGAGTGTGCAGTCGCCCGACACTTCGAGCGCGGACCTAGCGCCTTCACCTTGCCATCTGCTCCTCGAGGAGGCGCAACTGGTGCCTAGCCCCGAGCCGGCGCGTCTGTTTTTGGTTTCGCGGAAAGAAAGAATTCTGCTCGAGAGTTGGTCGCCGCCGCCGGAAGTAAACGGCGATCGATTTTTTGTCGAAGCCAGTTTGTCGCCGTCGAAGAAGTGGATGGCGATCGAAAGAATTGTAGTTGGTGTCGGTGAGGGCGAACGAACGATAGAATTTGCCGCTGTCGAACTGCGCGAAACGCCTCGCTGCTCACCCTAAAGAAAATGGTCAAGTGACCTGGGTGATGCAAGCTGGACAGGTGGTTTCGCCGCAAAAATAGCGCATTTCCGCCGAGAACCTGGTATACGTGCGCCGCATTTGAAGGGTGCCAAAAAAATGAGTAGGTCATTTCAAAAACCCGCCTATTGCGGGGCTCGGGGCGAAGCCCCGATTGAGCGAAGGCGGGCTTTGCCCGCCGAGAGCGGATCAGAGGGTTTTTGAAGTGAACCATAGACAGGACGTACGTAATATCGCGATTATTGCTCGCGTCGACCACGGCAAAACCACGTTGGTCGACGGGCTTTTGCAACAGGCCGGCGCGTTTCGCCGCGGCGAGGTGGTGGCCGAGTGCGCGCTCGACTCCAATCCGCTTGAGCGCGAACGCGGCATCACTATTTTGGCCAAGAACACTGCGATTACCTGGAAGGGCGTTCGTATCAACATTGTAGATACACCGGGCCATGCCGATTTTGGCGGTGAAGTCGAGCGCGTGCTGCGCATGGTCGATTCGGTGCTACTGCTCGTCGACGCGTTTGAAGGGCCGATGCCGCAGACCCGCTTTGTCACCAAGAAAGCCTTGGCACTCGGACTGCGTCCTATATTGGTGGTCAACAAAATCGATCGCGACGGCTGCGATCCACACGGCACTGTCGACGGGGCGTTCGATCTATTCGTTTCGCTCGGCGCCAGCGACGCCCAGCTCGATTTTCCGATCATCTATGCTTCGGGGCGCAATGGCTTTGCGGTGCGCGATCCGGGCGATACGCCCGAACATGGCCTGTCTCCGCTACTTGATCTGATCCTCGAAAAAGTGCCGCCGCCCAAGGCCAATCTCGACGCGGCGCTCTGCATGCACGTCGCCACCCTCGACTATGACGACTATCTCGGCTTTGTCGCCATCGGCCGCATCAGCGACGGCAGAGTGAAGATGGGCGACCGCGTTCTACTGGCCCACCGCGACGGGGCGCGCGAAGAATTCCGTGTCCAAAAAGTGCTCGCCTCGCAAGGCCTCAAGCGATTTGAAATCGCCGAGGGCACCGCTGGCGACATCGTCTGCATCACCGGCATGAGTGAGCTCAATGTCGGCGAAACCATCACTTCGATTGCCGAGCCGCGCATCTTGCCGCTCTTGACCATCGACGAGCCCACCATCTCAATGCAATTTGTCGTCAACAACGGGCCGTTCGCGGGGCTCGAGGGCAAATACATCACCAGTCGCAACTTGCGCGATCGCTTGCAAAAAGAGATCAAGTCGAACGTCGCACTGCGGGTCGAAGAGACCGACGCCCCCGATGTGTTCAAGGTCTCCGGCCGCGGCGAACTTCATCTTTCAGTATTGATCGAAACCATGCGCCGCGAAGGCTATGAACTTTGCGTTTCGCAGCCCGAAGTGATTTACAAAACCGTCGACGGCAAAACGGTTGAGCCCTACGAAGATGTGCTGGTCGATGTCGATGAAGCCTACTCGGGCGCGGTGATCGAAAAGCTCGGCTCACGCGGCGGTCGCATGGTCGACCTGTCGCCGCCTGAGGGTGGTCGGGTGCGCGTCGAATATATTTGTCCGTCGCGCGGACTCATCGGCTATCGCTCGGAGTTTTTGACCGATACCCGCGGTACCGGAATTTTGAATCACTCTTTTCGCGAGTACGGCGAATTTGCCGGCGTCATGAAAGGGCGCGCCAGTGGCGTTCTCATCGCCCACGAAGTCGGTGAGACCAACGCCTACGGTCTGTTTTATTTGCAAGAGCGTGGCGCGCTGTTTTTGGGTCCGGGCATCAAGGTCTACTCCGGCCAAATCGTCGGTGTGCATGCGCGCGACAACGACCTGGTGGTCAATCCGTCAAAAGCCAAAAAGCTGACCAATATTCGTACTACTGCCGCCGACGAAAAACTTTTTCTGACGCCACCGCGCTCGCTTTCGCTCGAGGAAGCGCTCGAATTTATCAACGATGACGAATTGGTCGAAGTGACGCCGAAGGCGATTCGCCTACGCAAACGCGTGCTCGATCACAACTTGCGCAAAGCCTCCGAAAAACGCGCCGCCGCCGTCCTCGACGATTAACTTCCCCTCTCCCCGCGCGGAACCATCTCCCTTTCCCGCTGGCGGGTGAGGGTCGGGGTGAGGGTGGTCAGTTGCCGAAAAGCGCGCCGGTCGCTGCGCTCAAAAGGCCACTTGGCAGGATGCCAAAAAATAGGGTTGCGGCAGCGGCGAGCACCAGGGCGGCGGTGGTTGCGGTCGATTGCAGCGGTTTTGGTTCGCGGCCGACTTCGCGAAAATACATCGTCATTACAATGCGCAAGTAATAGTAAATACTGACGGCGCTGTTCATCACTGCCAAAACCACCAGCGGAATCAATTTCGGCTGATCGACGGCGACGCGAAAGAGATAGAATTTTCCAAAAAATCCTGCCGTCGGTGGCACGCCGCCGAGTGAGAGCATAAACACGGTCATCAGCAGCGCGGCACCGGGATGGCGCGAGCCGAGCCCCGCCCAATCGTCGAGCTGCAAACGCTCTTCGCCCTGATTGCCGATCCATGCGACGACGCCGAATGCGCCGACGGTGGTAAAGGTGTAGGCGGCCAGATAGTAAAGAATCGCCGAGCGCGCCTGCGCATCGCTGGCGTCGATTGAAGTTGCGACGACGCCGATGAGCAGATAGCCGGCGTGCGCGACCGATGAATAGGCGAGCAGGCGTTTGATGCTAGTTTGCCTGAGCGCCATTAAATTTCCGACGATCATCGTCGCTGCCGCTAGACCCGAGAGCAGCCAGGCCCACAGCGTGTAGTCGTGGGAAAAGCCAACGCGGTGAAAGCCGATGTCGAAAATACGCAACAGTGTTGCAAACCCAGCCGCCTTGACAGCGGATGCCATGAAGCCGGTGACCACGGTGGGCGCGCCGTCGTAGGCATCGGGCGCCCACATGTGAAACGGCACCGCTGCAACTTTGAAAGCGAGCGCTACCAAAACAAGTAGCATGCCGATGAGAAATACCGGTTGGCTTGCGAGCCGGGCCGCTTCCCGCCCGATGGCGGCAAGACTGGTGGAGCCGGAGACGCCGTAGACCAGCGCGGTGCCGTACAGCAAAAGCGCGGTGGCAAATGCGCCGGTGAGAAAATATTTGAGCGCGGCTTCGGACGAGCGCGCCTGCCTTCGCCAGCAGCCGGTCAATACGTAAACCGCCAGCGACATGGTCTCGACGCCCAAGAACACGGTCACTAAGTCCACCGCTTGGGCGAGCATGATCATTCCCGAAACCGCGAACAGCAAAAGTGAATAAAATTCGCCGAATTCGAAACAGTGCTCGCGCATGTAGGCGGGCATCAACATCGCGGTGAGCGCAGCGCTCGACAAAAACAGCAGAGTAAAAAACAGACTGAAACGATCGCAGACCAGCATGCCGGAAAAAATCGTGCGCGACCCTGAAGCCGATCCCGCTTCCGCCCACAACATGACCGTGGTCAGCGCTGCGGCGGCGAGTACCGCCAGCGTTAGCGGCATCAAGAACGAGCGCGCGCCGCCGTC
>JAHFDU010000417.1 GCA_023248835.1 Myxococcales bacterium
CCTAAGATGTTTGGAAAAATGTATTCCGAGCGCGTCGGCTTTCTCACCGCCACGGCAGTGCTGCTCGGGTTTGTCATCACATTTTTGCCGCAGTTTCTCCTCGGAAACGCGGGTATGCCGCGCCGGTATTACAGTTATCCAGCGCGCTTTCAGTGGTTGCATGTCTTGTCGACCGGCGGCGCGACTCTGCTTGGCTTGGCACTCTTGTTTTCGATTCTCAATTTGATCATTGCGCTGAAGTGGGGCGCCAAAGCGCCGGCCAACCCGTGGATGTCACGCGGCTTTGAGTGGCTGTCGGCGTCGCCGCCGGTGAAGCACAATTTTCATCACATGCCGAAATTGCCTGAGAGCCCTTACGAATACCAACTCTCCGAGGAGGAATTCCGTGCCAGCGCCGAAACTCGCTGATCATTTCTCGACGTGGGAAGTCCAAGATGCTTCGATGCGGTTTGGCATGTGGGCCTTCCTGGGTCAGGAGCTCATGCTGTTCGCCGGCCTGTTTGGGCTCTACGCGTCTTATCGTTACATGTACGGCGCAGATTTTGAAAACGCGATTTCGGCCAACGATTGGCGACTGGGCAGCGGCAATACGCTGATCCTGTTGTCGTCGAGCTTCACTGCCGCACTGGCGGTGTGGTCGGCGCGGGAGAATCGCACCAAGCTCATCCCGGTGATGCTGGTCTTGACCATGCTGGCTGGCTTCGCCTTCATGGGAATCAAAGCCTTCGAATATCACCAGCACTGGGAAGAGGGACTGTTGCCCGGCCGCTTCTATCACGCCGACGCTGAATTGGTGGCCAAGTTTGGCATTGCCACCTTTGGTGCCAATCGCTTTTTCACGCTTTACTGGGTGATGACGGGACTGCACGGACTGCACGTGCTGGTTGGCATTGGCGTCGTCGGCTGGTGTCTCAGGCGCTCGCTGCAAAAGGGCTACTACTCATCGGAGCACAACGTTGGGCTCGAGCTTGGCATGCTCTACTGGCACTTGGTCGACGTGATGTGGATCTTCATCTGGCCGCTTCTCTACTTGGGGTGAAAACGAGATGACCAAAGAACACGATCACCCAGGAATCGCGACCTACGCCATTGTGTGGATCTTGCTGCTTGGCGCCGCGGCGGCTTCTCTGACGCTGTCGCGCCTCGGAGTTTCGCATGCAGTGATGGTGGCGGCCAGTATGGCAGTCGGCTTGGTGAAAGCATTTGTTGTGCTCTGGTTCTTCATGCATCTTTCGGAAGCGCGGTTTCCGAGCCGCGTCGTGATCTCGGTCGCGGCACTGCTGTTTATTCTACTGGTGTCGCTCATTGCCGCTGACCCCATCACCCGCGTCACCTATCCTTACAAAAACGTGCCGACCGACAACGCCGGCTTTTATAAGTCGAGCAGCGACGAGGCCAAAGCCGCCGCCCGCGAGCACGAAGAGCACCACGCCGAACACCACGAATAACCTACCTGCGGCGTTGACCTGGACGAATCCGATCTAACACTTTAAAAAAAGACGACTATTTAGTACTATGGGATTATGTTTTTCAGGTGGGTCGGACCGACGCTCCAAACCAAACTGAAGAAACCCTATGTGCATTTGCTCTTTGGCGCTCGCCAAACCGGCAAGTCGTCGCTTCTGCGTGCGCTGCTTCCCGATGCAAGTCTTTGGCTCGATCTGTCGAGCCCGGGTGAACGCTCCCGCTATCTGGCACGGCCAGAAACGTTTGTGCAGGAGTGCCAAGCTCTGCGGGTGCAAAGACATCCTACGCAGGTGGTGGTGGACGAAGCGCAAACGGTGCCGGCGTTATTCGATGCAGTCCAGCATCTATACGACAGCGACAAGAAACGGTGGCGTTTTGTGCTCTGTGGAAGTTCAGCGCGCAAGCTGCGTACAATCGGGGCAAATCTCTTGCCGGGTCGCTCGCTGGTTCACCATCTCTATCCGTTGGTGTTAAACGAACGCCCCGCAACCGAGGCGGTCGCGCTCTCGAGAATTCTGCCGTTGTCGGAACGCGATACCCAGACCTCGCGATTTCCGGCAGTTTCGCTGGTCGATCGAATGGCATACGGCGAGCTGCCCGGTATTGCTCTGGCGCCAAGAGGCGATCGTGACGATCTGCTACAGAGCTATGCCTATGTTTATCTCGAAGAGGAGTTGCGGCGCGAGGCATTGATCAAAGATTGGTCGGCGTTTACTCGTTTTTTGCGGCTGGCTGCTCTCGAGTCGGGACAGATCACCAATTTTTCGGCGATCTCGCGCGAAGCCGGCATTTCGGTGCCGTCGGTGAAAAGTCACTATCAGCTGCTCGAGGACATGTTTATCGGATTTCAGATGCAGGCCTTTTCGGGGAGCCCACGAAAAGCGCTGCTGTCAACGCCCCGCTTTTTCTTTTTTGATCTGGGTGTGCGACACGCTGCCGGCGGCCTTGCTTGCTCACCAGAAACTGTACTGGCAGACCCGGGGCCGGTATTCGAGCATTGGGTTGGCGTCGAGCTGTGGAAGCGCTTGCAGTATCTCGGCGTCGGCAAGCTGTCTCACTACCGCACCAAAGCCGGAGTTGAAATCGACTACCTCATCGAGCGCGGCAAGGAACTGATTCCGATCGAGGTGAAGTGGACCGAGAACCCGAGCACGCACGACGCCCGACATCTGCGCGCATTTCTCGACGATCATCGAGCGCGCGCCAAGCATGCCTATGTTGTTTGCCGTTGTAAGCGTCCGATGGCACTCGACGACCGCATCACCGCGCTGCCGTGGTGGATGCTGTGATCATTTTAGTACCGCAAGAGGCTCTGAGTTGGTTTTTTGATTTTTTTTAGTCAACTCTTGTTCCTGCGTGCGACGGACTCACCTACTTAGCAAGTTACCGTTCTCCATGGCCCGTAAGGACGCCAGAGCAGCTCGAACGCCTCGTAGTATTTGCATCTTTGGCGCAAATACGAAAACAAATGGCGCCTTGGCCTGTA
>JAHFDU010000116.1 GCA_023248835.1 Myxococcales bacterium
TCAAGTTCCGTCGACAACAACGCCACCAAACTCACCCAATCGCCGCTCTCTGAATAGAGGCGATCGAGCGCTCGCCGGGCTCGCGGATCGTCCGAACCGACATCCAGGTCGTGCGCGCGGCGGTAGAGATCAATCGCCCTCTCCCGATCGCCAAGCGCGTCGAGAACCACCGCTGCCGATTGGAGCAGCAACTCTCGTTGCCGAACTGGATCTTCTACAAGTTCGGCGTGGTGTTCGTAGAGACGACCGAGCTCCGCCGATCTTCCGAGCTTCTGATAGAGGCGCTCGCGACTGGAAAAAGTGTTGTCATCGCTGGGTTCGAGCTCGCTCAATCTCTCATACGCGCCGCACGCCGCCGCCTCATCACCCATGCGCGTCTCATACAATGTCGCCAGCGAGCGCAGCATCTTGCTGGCGCTGCTTCCATCGCGTGGCTCAGCCAAAAAACGCTCGAACACTTGGCCGAGCTCTCGCCAACACGACAACACCGAACTTAACCGCACCAACTGTTCGCGCCCCTGCCAATCGCCATCGCCCTCGACAAACAGGCGCCCATACCACTGAAATGCGGTTTCGAGATCCTCGAGCTGCTCTTCGTATAGGCACGCGATCTTGCGGATTAAGATAAGCCGTTCGCTGCCGCCCGAGAAATCGAGACGCAATCCGTACAGCCGCACCAACGCGCGCCAGTTGTGATGCGCGATGTAGATCGGCTCGAGCACCTCGGCCGCCGCAGTCCGCTCCGCTTCAGAGTCGAGGTATTTTTCCAAGGCGGCCAATGCGGTGGGCTCCTCCGCATTGCCGCTCAGCGCAGCACGAAAATTCTCAATCGCTCGCGTATGGTCGCCCAGCTCTTGGGCGGACAACTTCCCTAGGCCGACCCGCAACGCCACCGCCTCTGCGAGCTCATCCGCAAATCCAAGTTGACGTTCGTACAGATCGCCCAGCTCATGAAACTTTGCGGTATCGCGATAATATTTTTCGAGCGCTGAGAACGCGAGCCTGTCGCCGGGATACAGCGCGAGTATCGCCTCGTAGGCTACTGCGGCGTCGTCCGGACGACCAAGGCTTCCCGTGCACAGCTCAGCCAGGGTCACCAAATGTTGTCGTTTGTCTTCGTCCGATTCGTCGAGCTCCACCTGACGCTGCAGCATTTCCAACCGGGCCACATCGTCTCCCTCTTTCTCAGCCAGCGCCTCGAGTGCGCCGACGGCTCGGCGACTGTCCGGTGCAGCGTCGAGAACGCGTCGATAGTAGTTGCGAGCAAGGGTGAAATTTTCGGACCGCAGGGCAGCGTCGGCGACAAAAAAGTGGATCCGCATCTGCAAAATAGGATCGAGGACTTCGGGTCCAATTTCGCGATAAAGCGTCAGCAACTCGTCCGTCGCCCCGGCACCCACTCGCTCGAGCTCGTCGAGTACCAAGCCAAGCTCCGGCTCACCAACCATCGCGCGCGCCGCGCGATCAAGCGCAGAGAGCGCAGCACCGATGTAGCCGGCCTGCTCTTTGTAGCGAGCCAGCTCGAGCAAACGACGGGTGCGTTCGCGTCCATCGGGCCCGTGCGCAGACCACAGCTCCGCAATCTGGGCCAGCCGATCGGTATTCGAATCCAAACGATACAAAGGTTCGAGCAGCTCAGCCGCGCCGAGGAAAACTTGACCATCGTCGAGGAGCGACTCGCAAAGCGTGCGAGCATCGACGTTTGCCGGATGGTTCTTGAGTACAATGCGCAGATGGGCAAGCGCTGCGTCGGCCTGCTGCTCGCCGATGAGCAAGGTGGCGATGCGCAGGCGCAGCCGCCAAGTCTCCGTCTGGTCGCCACTCTCAAGCGCTCCAGGCATGCAAGCAAGCCGGCGCTCAAGCACGTCCATCTGATCAGCGATACGGTTACTCGAGGCGAACAATCGCTCGAGCGAGTCAAGCACCTCCAAATCGGCAGGAAACTCGTCAAGCACCGCTTGATATGCCGCAATTGCATCGTCGCGGTGGCCGAGCTTATTCTCGGTGATGTCGGCGATGCGCCACAGCAGATCACGGCGTTCCTTTCCATCGACCAACACCACCCGACGTTGCAACACCGCGATCACGCCGGCAAAGTTGCCGGTGGCAGCATGCAATCGGTCGAGTTCACAGAGTGCCACCGTGTCGTCAGCACTGTCGTCGAGGATCTGCGTCCAGGTTCCGATCGCAGCCGCCGCATCACCGAGAGCCTCCTCTCGTAAGCGCGCGAGACGTTCAAGCACAGTGCGCCGCTCGATTCGGTCTTCGGCCGATTCCGCCTGTTGCTGCAGCATCGCTGCAAACTCTGCGAGATTGCCGTCCGCCTCGTACAAGCGACCAAGCGCGATCACCGCCGCTCGCACCGACGCTGGACGATCGCTACCCACCTGTTGCAATCGTCGCCATACCAGAGTCGCGCGCGCACGGTCCCCCATCTCATTCTCATGGAGCGCTGCCGCTTTTTCCAGCAGTGCGCAGGCGAGTCCCGTATCTTGTTCTTCCAAACGGCCGACTGCCTCTTCGTACGCCGCCGCCAGATCGGCCGGTCGATCGAGCATACGACCGAGGCGCTCCACTTGCTGCCAGCCGACCTCCCAACTCGGATCCTGCCTGAGCGCTTCGCGCCAAGTCGCCAGTGCCAGCTGACGCGCTCCAAGGCGCTGCTCCTGCACGTCCGCCAATCGGCCAAGCAACACCGCCGCGGCGCTTCCGGTTTCGCCCTCGCGCGCCAAAACGAGCATGTCGACGACCTTCTTCCAAGACTCCTTTTTGGCGTACATTCGCTCGAGAAGACGCGCTACCCGCGAGCGCAACCCGGAATCGGCGAGCAGCGCCTCGAGACCGCTCTCGCTGTCCGCGCTGTCATTTGGATCGCCGACTTCGAACGCCTGCTCGTAGAGATCAACCGCACGCGCTTTGTAGCCCAGGCGGTTTGCCTGTAGATCGCCGCGCCGGCGCAGGAGCGAAGCGCGCAGAGGCGCGTCGTGGATATTCGCAAGACGCGTCTCGAACAGCTCGTCGAGCTTCGGCCAAGCCTCCGCTTGGGTGTACAAGTTGTTCAAGGCCAAGAACGCGCGATCGCTGTCCGGCTCAAGTTGCAGCAGCGTTTCATAGTGGAGTTGGGCGGTGGTCGAGCTGCTGCCGCTGGTCGATCGATCGTCGAGATCGCACAGCTGCCCGAGGAGCTGCTTGCGACGTTCGTCCGTCGTGGCGCGACCAAGTTCAGCCTCAAGATAACTCCCAAGCTCACCCGAGCGATCGGTGGCACCAAGCAGCCGCACCAAGGCCACCTGGGCTCGCTCCTCATCAGGCGCGTGACTGAGCACTCGCCGCCAGGCGGCCTCGGCAGCAAGTCCGTCGGCAAGTGTCTCGTAGAGCACCGCCGCCTCGCACCCCAGTTCCTTCGCCAGCGCCGGCGTGCGCTCAAGTGCGACGGTCTCTCCGGTCTCGAGCGCACGAGCCCAGACAATCCTCGCTTCGGCGCCGAGCCCAGCCGCGAGCCCCTGCATGCTGCGACGGTGGGACTCATCCCCGGGCACTTGCGCAAACAGCTCACACCCGACTGCGAACGCGGCCTTCTCGTCGTGCACGCGTTCGAGCTGATGCCAGAGTAGCTGTCGCAGCAGCGGTTCGCGCTCTTCAGGTAGAGCGCGTTCAAGCCGTACCGCCAACAGACGCGACACCACCGCCACGGCCTCATCGTTGGAGAGCGTCTGAAAATGAGGCAGAACCAGCGCCGCTACTGGCCTCCGCAGCTCGAGATCGAGCGTGGGGGATTGCCCGAGTTGCGCCAGCGCTTGCAACACTGCTTCGGTGTGTACGCCAGCGGTGAAGGCAGCGCGAAAATGCTGGAGGGCGCGCGTCTCATCGCCGATGCGAACCCGATACAATTCGCCAAGCCGCGCGTCGAGTTCGGCCCGTTCCGATGGCGCCGCTTCGCTCTTTTGCAGCTGCAAGATCTCGCTCAGCGCCGCCCATTCTTGGTCCTCGGCATGCAGCCGCTCAAGCGCCGACAGCGCCGCATGCCGCTCCACCCTGCGCCCTTGCGCCACCAGTTGGCCGTACGTCACTTTGGCGCGCGCTCGATCACCCGCCTGCTCTTCGGCCTGGGCCAACTTGCTCTGAAATTCGATGCGCTCTGCCTCCGACTCAGTCAGCGGCACCAAGCGACGATAGACCTCGGCCAGTTCGGTGAGCGAGCGTTCGCGCACATGAATCTCAGCAAGCGCAGCGAGCGCTTGGCGTTCGAGCCGAGGCTCCGGCCGAAGATCGAGCAGCGCAGCGAAATCAACTTTGGCCTCGTCCACCCGGTGCAGACGCTCGAGCGCATTGCATCCAATTTGCAGCAGCCGCGCTGCCTGCTCCGGCTTGGACAGTGCTGGGAGTGTTTGTCGGTACACCCGATCAAGCTCGGCGTAATTGTCGGTGGCAGCGACCAGGCGCTCGAGATTTCGCTCGAGTCCACGATCTCCGGGCGCCAACACGCAGGCGCGCGCGCACCAAGTCAACGCCAGCGTACGGTTGCCAATCTTCTCTTCGCAGAGGACACGAATCTCCGCGCACAACGCAAGCTTGTCGACAACACTCTCGGCATGCTCGAGCAGCACTTCATAGAGGTCCACCACCCGAGCCCATTTTTCGCTGGCGCGATAGATCGGCGCCAATGCCGCCGCAGCCGCGCGATTGATCGGATCAACCGACAAAATGCGTTCGTAGACTTTGACCGCGCGCTCGGTTGACTTGAGTTCATGGTGCGCGATCTCAGCGACGCGCCCGTAGAGCGTCAACCGACGGGTCGGGTCATGTAGGCGCTCCGCTACGCCAAACAACACGTCGCACAACTCATCCCACTGACGATGCTCAGCGTAAAGCTTCTCCAGTTCGGCGAACTTTCCGTGCAGCGCGTACAGCTCGCGCAAAGTGCGCAACGGCTTTTGCACTCCCGGCTGCAAGCGCACAATCTCCTGCTGGGCGGCAACCGTACTCTCGACGTCATTCAAACGATCTTTGCAGAGCGACGCGATTTTTTCGAGCAACGCAACCTGCGCCGGCACCTCGCTCGTCACTCGCAAACGCGCGCGCAGCACCTCGAGAAGTTCGCTCCAGCGTTTGTCGCGCTCGCACAGCAGCGTCAGTGCTTCGAGCGCCTGTGCATCGCTGCGGTTGAGGCCGAGCACTTCGTTCCAAATCTTGATCGCTTCGCTCACATCTCCCAGACGTTCCAGCGAAAGCTGGGCCATGGTGACCAATTTCTGCCGCTGCTCCGCAGGGGTTGGCAGGTAAGCAATCTCTTTTCGTTCCAGTTCCAGCAGCGCACGCCAAGCTCGACGACGGGTGTAAAGATCCCGCAATTGGTCAGCGACCGCACGATCGGGTTTTAGCGTGTAGAGCTCCTCGAGCGGGCGCAGCGCTTGCTGATAATTGCTGAACTTGCCAATCCACAACCCAGAGACGCGACCAAGCAACGCCGCTTTGATCGAACGGTCGTTCTCCACCGCCGCTAAACGTTCGAGCGTCGCAATCAGATCGCTCGACCGCCCGAGCGCCTCGTATCTTTCGCTCAGCGCACCTAGCGTCGTTTTGTCGTCGGGTCGCAGCGTCAACATCTGGTTGTACGTCGACAACACCATCGCATCGAGCTTGAGGCGATCGCGATACACCGAAACGATCTCCTCATACAACACCCAGCGGCCATCGTGATCGTTCTCCGCCAGCGTCGCCAGCTCCTCCTTCAAAAGTTCGAGCAGCGCATTCCACTTCTCCCCCGCCTGATACAGGCGCCGTAGCGCCGCCGCCCCTTCTGGCAAGCGCGCCCGCTGGTACACTCCCTTCCACAGCGCGATCGCTTTGTCGCGCATTTCCGGCAACGTCTCGCCGAGCGCAGCCAACTCGAGCGCCAATCGGTTGCGCTCTTCGACATCGGCGCTCATCCGGTGTGCCACCGACAGCTGCTGAAACAGTTCGGCTGGATTTTGTTTCAACTCCGCGCGAGCATGTTCGATCACCGCCGGATGAGCGGGACTTAACCGACGGAGACGTTTGAAACACTCCGCTGCTGCGCCGGGATTGTCGAGCCGCTGCGCATTCAGCTGGCCGAGCTCCGCCAAAATCGCTGGCGCGCGATCATCGGACGCTGCACCGAGCTGGATCTCTAGCGTTTTGCACAGCGCCGGCCAATTTTCGGCCGCACGATAGTGTCGCGCCAGCACTTCGGCTGCTTGCGCCACGCCTACCTCGTCGGCGTATTTGGCGATCAACTCCTCGTACAGCGGCAGCGCGGCCTCGATTCCTTTTTCGCGCTCGGTGAGGCCACCCAGCACGGACAACAAACCGGCGCGCTCCGGATTGGCGGCAGTCTCAAGACGCCGCCGGTAAAGCTCGAGAAGTTTGGCCCGCTGCCCTCGGCGGTCAAGCACTGCCGCGAGTCGCCGGAAGGCCGCCCGATTGCCACGGTCAAGCTCGACGGCGCGCTCGAGACATTCAACCGCGGTGTCGTCTGCCGCCTCTCCGGTCGGTGACTGCTCTGTCGGTGAATGCTTGAGCACCAGTTCCGCTGCCGATTGATAGAGCGCCGAGCCGAGCTCCGCATGACTCGAGGCTTGCGCGTCAGCCAAATAGTGGTCGAATACTTTTTGCCAGTGCTGTTGCACCAGCAAGAGCCGCGTCCTCTTCTCCTTCATGCGCAGGGCGTAGGGGGCTAGCCGGATCGCCGCTTCATACGTCGCGAGCGCGGCTTGGGGCCGCAGTAGCTCAGACTCCTCGAGATCACCCTTTTGGAACAACAGATCCGCGCGCTGCGCATCGTCTTGGACGCTGGCAATTTCGATCTCGAGCAAGCACCGCGCCAGTTCGGCCTCACCGTCGCTCATGAAACGCAGACGCGCCTGATGCAGAGCGCGGCGATCCGCCTCGTCGGTTTGGGGAGCCGCGGTGAGCGCCGCAAGCGAGGCGAGTGCGGCTTCACGGTGGGTGGGATCGGTGAGTCGTCCGAGCGCCTGCAGGAAAGCTGCGTCCATACCGTCCTCCGCCTCGGATCTTAAACCAGCGCAGGGCGATTGTTCAACAACGCATTCTGGTTCGGCTTAATTCGCCTCGCGCGCGAGCATGCGATAGATGGTCGATGCATCGATATCGAGCAGCTGCGCGGTGCGGATCTTATTGCCGTTGGTCTGCCCGAGCACCCACTCAACGTAACGACGCGTCAGAACGCGCAGCGGAACGATCTCAGACACCAGGTGCGCCATCGCATCGGGCAGCGGTTCCGGCATCGCCGCCGCCAGATCGCGAACGTCAATGCGCTTGTGACGCGACAACACAAGCATGCGCTCAATCGCGTTGCGCAGTTCACGCACATTACCCGGCCAAGCGTACTCCATCAGTCGACGCATCGCCTCACCCGAGATCTCGTGTCGCGACTCGTTAGAGTGCTGCTCGTAGAACCGGGCGACAAAGTGATCGGCCAGAAGCGGAATGTCCTCGCGCCGGGCGCGAAGCGGCGGCAGCCGCACTGGAATGACGTGCAGTCGATAGTACAGGTCTTCGCGGAAGCGTCGTTCCGCGACGGCACGATCGAGATCGCGGTTGGTCGCGGCGATGAGGCGCACATCGATCTCTTGCTCGGAGGTGGAACCGCCCCCGACCGGCCGCACCAGCGACGTCTCGAGCGTCCGCAACAACTTGGCCTGCAGTCCCATTGGCATCTCGCCAATCTCATCGAGAAATAGCGTTCCGCCTGCAGCCTCTTCGAGAAGCCCACGCTGCGCCCCAAGCCCTGCATCGGCGGTGCGGCCAAACAATTCTAGCTCGAGCAACGGCTCCGAACCGCCGGCGCAATTGACCGCGACAAACGGACGGTCCGCGCGCTGGCTGCCTTGGTGAATCGCTCGCGCCACCAGCTCTTTGCCAGTACCAGGCTCTCCCAGGATCAACACCGGCGCCAGCGTCGGGCTGACGCGCTCGAGCAGATCATACAGCCGCTGCATGATCGGACTTTTGCCGACAAAATTATGAAATGAATAGCGCTCCTGGACAGCGCGTCGCAGCCGCTGATTTTCGCGTTGCAGCTGCTGCTGCGACAGCGCGCGGTCGAGACAAAGCGCCGCCTCCTCCATTTTGAATGGCTTGGTGAGATAGTGAAAGGCGCCGCGCCGCACCGCATCCATCGCACCGTCGATCGAACCAAACGCGGTCATCAAGATCACCGGACGTGAAGGTTCGCGCTCTTGCGAAGCGGCAAGCACGTCAAGACCGTCGGTCCCCTCCATCCGCAGATCGGTGATCACAGCATCGTACTGTTTGCGCCGCAGCGCTGCCAGCGCGGCTTTGCCGCCAACCGCGACTTCCGCGTCGTAACCTCTATCGCCGAGATAGTCGCCCACCATTTCGGCCATTTCTCCCTCGTCATCGACCACCAGCACTTTTGCGTTCATGGGTTCTCCAATGGTTCATCGTTTAACCGTTCACAGGGGGACGTTCCCGTCCCCCCTCGTCGGGCAAAGCCCGCCGAGCCTCCCCCCGCCGCGCGCTAACCGCGCGAGTTTCGGATCGCGATCAACAACGTTCATCGCATTTCTCGTCGAGAACTGAAAAACTTGACCAGTCAACATTCTATGCATACCCCGCGAACGGTTATCTCGGCAGCAGCACGCGCACCCGAGTCCCTTTTCCAACCGCACTATCGAGTTCGAGACTGCCGCCGTGGTTGCGAACAATGTCGGCGGCAATGGTCAACCCGAGGCCGGTGCCCTGGCCGCGCTTTTTGGTGGTGAAGAACGGATCGAGCACAGACGAGAGGTGCTCGGCGGCGATACCGGTGCCGTTGTCGGCGATTTCAATCGCTACCCGCTCGGCACTGGTGGTCGCGCGCGCCACCACGAGTCCACCCTGATCGCAGGCATCGCAAGCGTTCACCATGAGATTCACCAATACTTGTTCGAGCTGACCCGGATCGGCCGCGACCGACGCTGCTTCGCTCGCATCCACCACCAGCTGCACTTTGGATTGGCGAAACCGATGCTCGAGCAAGGCCGCGGCCTGATGCAGCAGCTGCGTCGGCTGCACCGCCATCTTTTCGATCGACCGCAGGCGAGCAAAATCGAGCAGCTGCCGAATCGTCGATGACACTTTCTCCACCTGCATCAGGATGGACTGCAATCCTTTGCGCAACGATTCAGCGTTGAGCTCGTTGCCGACCTTGGCGAGCAGCTGCTCGGCGCGCCCCGAGATCACCGCCAGTGGCGTTCCCACCTCGTGCGCTACGCCCGCCGCCAGCGTGCCGACAGTGGCGAGTTTTTCAGCGCGAATTAGACTGCGTTCGAGCGCATGCAACGCGCTGCGATCGTGCAGCAGCACAAAACAGTCGACGTCCGGCAAGGGATGCCCGAGGGGAATTGCGTGCAAATCAACGTGGCGTGCCTTGCCGCCCAACTGCAGCCGCAGACCCACAGCCTGCTTGGTCTCGCGCGTCGCCCGCGCATCGGCGACCAATTTCTCGACAGCAGAGATCTCCGCTTCGAGCGCACCGGCGAGCATCTCGCGCAGAGTGCCCGACGAGCATCCACCGGTTTCGAGCAGAAACCGATTGGCTGCGGTAATTTTGCTGTGGCGGTCAAGGGCCAACACGCCAAGCGGAATCGCCTCGACGATTTTCTCCGCGCGCTCGCGCAAAGCCGCTGTCGCCTCGGCCAACCTCAACGCTTCTGCCAAGCCTTGTTCACGACGCCGTTGCCGGTTTCCAAGCAGACCAAACAGGCCCACCACCAGGCCCGCAAGCGAGGTAGTGATCGCCAACCGAATGGTCGCCAATCGCCACCGTTGCTGCACTCGGCGCGCCGAAGTCACCACTGCGACGGACCACGGTCGCGCACCCCGCGCCGCCACCGGAGAAAACGCGACCAGCGCTCTCTGCTCGCCAAAACCAAGTCGACCGGCACTCTCCTTCTCTAGGAAAACCGATCCCTGCTGGCCAGCGGCCATGTCTGCCAACACGCCCGCCAGTTCGCCGGCTCGCTCTTGCCTACTATCGCTCCAGCCGCGCGGTTGGTCGCCCAATCCTTCACCGAATTCTGTCCACCGCGTGCTGCCGTCGACCACCAACCAGCGCGTCAGCTCGGGCCGCCCTGCCTTGGCGATCGCCGTCATCCCCTCATAGAGCAACAGCGCGTCGAACTCAAGTACGGCCACGCGGTTGCCTCGCCGCACTGCCAACAGTCGAACTTTCTCGCCTCCAGCGTCGGCTGCGGCGATCGCTCTTGACCACACCGGCAGTTCGTCGCCGCTGGCAGCAATCAACCGCTGCCGCAGCGAGGCGATGTTGTCGTCGACGGTAGCCGATCTCGGTTCACTGAAAATCGGCTTTCCGTCCGAGCTGAATAGGTCGACGCGGCGATAGCGCGGTTGCAGTCGGAGCCGTTCCCTCGCGTCGCCAGCGGTTCCACTCTCGGCAAGATCAGAAACGTCGTCGGTAAGGAATTCCATGCGTTGAGTCAGCATCAACGCTACCGCTCGGGTTAGCGCCGCCTGGTCCGAAGTCAAGTCAGCCAGTGCCGCGGCTTGAGAGCGCCGCAAATCAAGGTAACTGACCAGGAGCATGGTCCCGAGCGCTACCATCATCACCAGTCGAAGGGCTACATTTGGCTGCAAGACGCGTTGAGGCATCGCTTGCATTATGCAACAACGGCTTGCAAAACGCGAATTGTGACGAAATCTAGAGTGAGACAG
>JAHFDU010000418.1 GCA_023248835.1 Myxococcales bacterium
TTGAAACGTCGCTTTGGCCATTACGACATCTCCGATTTAATCGCCTGCTCTAGCTCGGCCGGCATGGCTGGAATCGGCAATGTCGAAATTTGCATTGCACCGTTCTTGTCGCGCCTGATCACGTTATTCACTTTTGAAAATTCGTCGCTCTTCTGCGGAAAGTCAGCGCGAAAGTGCCCCCCCCGACTCTCCTTACGCACCCGCGCCGCCATCGTGATCGCCTCCGACACGGTGAGCAGGTTGTGCAGATCGAGCGCGGTGTGCCAGCCCGGGTTGTATTCGCGATTGCCTTTGACCGCGACCACCGCCTCTTGCTTGCGCAGATGCTTGAGATGTTCAACCGCCTGCGCCATTTCCTCGTCGGTGCGCACAATGCCAACGTGGTGCTGCATCATCTCTTGCAACGTGTGCTGTATTTGGTAGGGCCCATCAGCGCTGCCTTGCCGCTCGAACGGTTCGAGCGTGCGCTTGGCCGCGACATCGACCTGCTTGTCGTCGACCTTGGTGGCGCCGTGGTCTTTGGCAAATTTCGCGGCGTATTCGCCGGCGCGCTTGCCGAAGACCAAAAGATCCGAGAGCGAATTGCCGCCCAAGCGGTTGGCACCGTTGATGCCCGCCGCGCATTCGCCAGCGGCAAACAGTCCTTGGACCTTGGTGGCCATTTGCGAATCGGCATCGACATGAATGCCGCCCATGATGTAGTGCGTTGTCGGGCCGACCTCCATCGCTTCGCGCGTAATGTCGACGCCGGCGAGCTTGATGAATTGGTGATACATCGAGGGCAATTTCTTTTTAATATGCGCCTCGGAGTGGGAAATTTTTTTCTTGATCCAAGAAATATCGAGGAAGACGCCACCGTGCGGACTGCCCCGGCCAGCTTTGATCTCGCGCACGATGCAGCGCGCGACGTGGTCACGTGTCAGTAGCTCAGGCGGCCGCCGCGCCGCTCGATCGCCTTGGGTATAGCGCCAGCCCTCCTCCTCGTTGTCGGCGGTTTGAGGTCGATAATTTTCCGGGATGTCGTCGAACATAAACCGGCGACCCTCTTGGTTGGTCAAGATGCCGCCCTCGCCGCGCACACCTTCAGTGACCAAGATGCCGCGCACCGACGGTGGCCAAACCATTCCGGTGGGATGAAACTGGACAAACTCCATGTCGATAAGTTCAGCGCCAACATCGTACGCGAGGGTGTGCCCGTCGCCAGTGCACTCCCAACTGTTGCTGGTGATCGAGTAGGCGCGACCGATGCCGCCAGTGCACAAAATGATCGCTTTGGCCCTGAACAGATGGAACAGGCCGCGTTCGCGCTCGTAGCCAAAAGCGGCGGCGACGCGATCCCCCTCCCTGATCAGCGAAACGATGGTGATCTCCATGTGCACATCGACGCCTTGGTGAATGCCATGATCCTGCAGCGTGCGCAGCATCTCAAGTCCGGTACGATCGCCGACGTGGGCCAAGCGCGGATATTTGTGACCACCAAAATTGCGCTGCAAGATCTTGCCGTCGCGGGTGCGGTCAAAGACGGCGCCCCACGCCTCGAGTTCGCGCACCCGATCGGGCGCCTCTTTGGCATGCAGCTCCGCCATCCGCCAATTATTGACGTACTGACCGCCCCGCATGGTGTCGGCAAAATGGACTTTCCAGCTGTCACGCTCGTCGGTGTTGGCAAGCGCCGCGGCGATGCCGCCTTCGGCCATGACGGTGTGCGCTTTGCCGAGCAGCGACTTGCAGACCAGACCGACTTTGACGCCGGCAGCGGACGCCTCGATCGCCGCCCGCAATCCAGCGCCGCCGGCACCGATGATGAGAACGTCATGCTCATGTTCCGTGTACTGCGCCATCAGACGATTCTCCAGTCATGCAGTACGCCCATCGAACACAGACGCACATACAGGTCGGTGAGCATCACGCTAAATAGGCTGCACCAGGCGAACAGCATGTGACGACGATTGAGACAGCTGATGCATTCATACGCGGTGTATCGCGTCGGCGACCTGGAAAATTGCCTAGAAAACTGATCAGCAAAGCCGCCGACCAGATGGCGCAGCGAATGGCAGCCGAGCGTGTAGCTGCCAATCAAACCAACATTCGCCGCCATCACCACGGTGCCAAAGCCGACACCGAAATGCGATTTACCGTCGCTGCCCGGCCACCACAGCGCTTCATAAACGTCGTAGCTGAGAATGACGATAAAAATCAGCGCCAATAGCAAAAAATAGCGGTGAACGTTTTGCAAAATCAGCGGAAACGAGCTCTCACCAAGATAGGTCGAACGCGGCTCACCGACGGCGCACGACGGCGGATCGGCCCAAAACGCTTTGTAATAGGCGCCGCGATAGTAGTAGCAGGTGAGGCGAAAGCCAGCCGGCACACCGAGAATCAGCATCGCCGGAGACAACCAGTGCGGCATCCAGCTCGGTGGAGCTCCGAACCAACTCGACTTGTCGAGCGAAAATAAGAGCGGCGAGTAGAAGGGAGAGAGATACGGCCCATAGCTGAAATGGGCATTTTGCAAGGCGGCCCAGGTCGCATAGACCATGAACGTGGAAAGGACCACTAACACACCGAGCGGCGCCAGCCACCATGCATCGCGCCGCTTAGTTTCGCCGAATCGCAGTCGGTTCAGAGACACATCTAACTCGGGCATTTCACTCTCCGCAAAAGCGCGCGCAGTATATGTGACCCATCCAAAGTTTCAACCCTTCGACAAGCTGACAGCGCGAAACCTAGTTGAGATTGTTCGGCCGACGCGGCAAAATGCTGCCCATGCGTGCGTTTGGTCTGGCGATGGCGGTGGCAGGGTTGGCGATCTTTGGTTACCTGGTATGGCAACGAGACCAGGGCAAGTTTCACGGCTTGCTGCCTACGGCCCCGACCGCGCAGCCTCAAACTTCCGGCCCCGTCGACAAAAAGAAACTCAACGACTGCCTCGACA
>JAHFDU010000419.1 GCA_023248835.1 Myxococcales bacterium
AAATCCGCACGTCCGGATCTGTGGGAGCCACGGGAGAGCGATCTCCCGTGGCCACCCGGCGCCCCCCAACATCTCGCGACCGATTCATGCACGGCCCGCCCACAGGAAAGCCCCCGGCGCGATTGTTGTTTTCTCCTTGGACCGCCGCCCTCGCACTCGGGCTCGTCGCCCGGCTCGGGCGGCGCCTCTGACCGCTGGCGTCCGGTTCTGATTTTTTCCGGATGGGATGAAGCGAGAAATGAGATCCAAACCTGATCGTGAAACTGCTCCTGAACCCTTGCCGCAAAAACGAGATCGGTTTCGATTACTTAGCTCACCTTGAAGTGATTGGCGGTCAGGAGTCAGCCGGCTCGACATCTTGAGCCGGCTCGACTAGAGTCGCGCTCCTTGGGAGGTTCCTATGGCAGATGCCGCAGCGAAAACTGAAACCGCCGATCATTGCAGCGTGGAAAAATGCAAGCGACCTTATCGAGCAAAAGGGTATTGCGTTACCCATTACAAAGCGTGGCGCCGGGGCGAACTCGATGGCCACAAAGCCCGCTACAAGATCTGCACCAAAGAGGGCTGTCGCAAACCGCGCGCCTTTGCTGGTGTCTGTGGGGAACACCGTGTCGCTGCAGCCGCTGCCGTCGCACCGGCTGCCTAACCTCCCGAAATCGTAATTTCGATTTTTCTGTGAGCGCTACCAAAAGGCGCATAAATTAACAAATTCCTGTGCGTCGAATGACCTGGATATTGGGCAGTCTTGCCGCCCTGCTGCTGGTGCTGCTGGCGGCAGGGCCACCGCTGGTCGAGCACCTGGTGCGGAGCCGCGTCTTACCACGGCTGCAATCGCGCCTAGGCTGCCCGATCAGCGTGAGCGCCGTGCACGCGGGTTGGAATTGGATTCAGTTCGAGCATTTCACGCTCGATCCGGAGTTGCCGCTGCCGCCGCTCGAAGCGCCTTCCGTCGTCGCCTATTTCCGCTGGCTGTCGCTTCTCGACGGGCGAGTGGAGATTGCTGAAGTTGTACTCGAAAATCCGCGCCTCAATTTGGTGCGAGGCGGTGACGGCGACAATGTCAGCGCACTTGTCGATCGACTTGGGCGAACCAGTTCCCAATCAAGTGCGAGTCCTGTAGCCGATGCGAGCTCGATCAAGATTGAAAAAGTGCGGCTGACCAGCGCCAGCGTCGATGCGACCAGCGCTGCCCCGCACGCTGAGGCGGCGCTGCATGTGTCCAAACTCGACGCCGAAATTCGACCCCATGGCCGTGGCGGCGCCAAGTTGCAAGACGCCTGGGTGCAGCTTGCCGGCGGGCCGCGCGCCAGTGCCGAATCATTGCAAGTTGGTTTTGCGCTCGATGGACGTAGCCTGATTGGTTTGCCGGATGTTTCGGTTCATGGAGCCGCAATCTCGCCGTTTCGCAGTCTTACCTTGAGTGGGATTTCGGGTTCGTTTCATCCCACCGAAGACAAGAAATCGCTCAAGGTTGAACTGCGCGGCAGCTACGGCGACGACGCCGCGCCACTATGGGGCGCAAACGGCGTGGTCACTCTACAGCCGCTCAGCGGCGAGCTTCATCTAAGCGCGGAGCGCTTTGCGCTGTCGCAATTGGAAGCGCTGCTGGCGCGTCACCAAGCGGTTCTGCAAACCAAACGCGCCTCGGTCAACGCTCGACTCGATCTCAAGCTAGAGGAAGAAGTGCTCGATGTTTCGGGCGCGATGCATTTGAGCGGCCTTGGTGTGGCACACGCCATGCTTGGCCCGCTGCCGCTTGGCAGCCTTGGCTTTGACGCGCGTCTTGCTGCGCGGGTCGATCTCGCGCGCAAGCGACTCGAGCTGACCGAAGCGGCGATCGACTTTCGCAATCTGCACGCGCGCCTGATTGCCACCGTTGATCATTTGGGATTCAAGCCGCGCGTCAGCGCAACTTTCGACGTGGCGCCGGTCGATTGTCAGACTGCGCTCGATGCTTTGCCGGTGGAGTTGGTGCCGGTCTTACAAGGTTTCCGCTTGGCAGGTTCGTTCTCGAGCCACCTACATTTGGCAGTCGATTTTTCCGATCTCGAGCAGCCGATCGATCTCGACGGCCAGGTTGGCATTGAAGGTTGTCGGGTTTTTCAGGCTTCCGAGTGGGCCAGCGTGGCGCGGCTGCAGGCGCCGTTTGAGCAGACCGTCGAGACCGAGCCTGGAAAATGGATGACTTTTTTGGCCGGCCCCGACAATCCCAACTGGGCCGCTTACGCCGACATTTCGCCGCA
Organism: Myxococcales bacterium; assembly: GCA_023248835.1. Classification (GTDB taxonomy): domain Bacteria; phylum Myxococcota_A; class Polyangia; order Palsa-1104; family Palsa-1104; genus JAHFDU01. The sequence continues at coordinate 2,244 of JAHFDU010000419.1, forward strand.
CATCGTCAATTCAATCATGACCACCGAGGATTCCGGTTTCTTCAAACATCGCGGTTTTATCTCGTCCGAATTTCGCTCGGCACTGCAGCAGAATCTGCAGCGTGGCTATTTTCGTCTTGGCGCTTCTTCGATCACCATGCAGCTGGTAAAAAACACCATTTTGTCTCGAGAAAAAACGCTTTCGCGCAAGTTGCAGGAAATGTTTCTGACCTGGTATCTCGAGCACAATCTGTCGAAGGAGCGCATCATGGAGCTCTATCTCAACGTGATCGAATTTGGTCCCTCGATCTATGGCATCGGTCGCGCCACCCGCCACTACTTTGGCAAGACACCCGCCGAGCTTGCTCCCAAAGAAGCCGCCTGGTTCTCGTCGATATTGCCGAGCCCTAAGCGACGATACGCCCATTTTTGCCCCGCAAGCGGTGTACTCGACGCCAAGTGGGATAGCTATCTCAATCGCATTTTGCGCCGCATGCACGAGCGCGGCCGTTTGACCGACCCCGAATACGAAACCGCGATTGCGACGCCGCTACAATTTAGTCGCGCCGAAGCGCCGCCAGAAGCGCAGTGTTTCGCGTTGGTAAAACGGTTGACGACACCGCTGCCGGAGCCAGTCGCGATTGATCAAAATTAGGGCCACTGCCACTTGAAATGTCATGTATCCAGCTACGTCACG
>JAHFDU010000420.1 GCA_023248835.1 Myxococcales bacterium
CTGCCAGCGAGTCTTCGCTCGAACATCTCGAGACCTTGGCGATTCGTCGACGCCTCGACGTCGATGCCGCCCGCAAACAAGCCGCGCTGCTCACTCGAGCGGTGGCGCTGGCGAAAGACTTTCGACTCTTCGGGCGTGTCGACGTTGGTGTGCAGGGTCACCAAGATCCCGATGGGCCGCGCGTCCTTGGTCCCCAGCTGACGCTAGAGCTGCCGATTTTCGATCAGCGTCAGGCCGAGATTGCCCGTCTTGAGGCGCTGCAGCGAAAGGCCGAACGGCGGCTTGAGCAAATGGCTGTCGATGCGCGCTCAGAGGTGCGCGGCGCCCGACTGATGCTCATGACCGCGCGCACGGTGGTGGAACGCTATCGCAAGACGCTGGTGCCGTTACGCGATCGCATCGTCGAAGAAGCCCAGCTCCAGTATAACGGAATGCTGCTCGGTCCCACCCAGCTGCTGATGGCCAAACGTGAGCAGACGGAGGCGCATCGCAACTACGTCGAAGCGGTGCGCGACTACTGGTCGGCGCGCGCCGAGCTTGAGCGCGCGGTTGGCGGTAGACTGCCCGGAGATCCGAAATGAGACCAATCGCATAAAGGAGGAGGCCACCACGATGAGCAACAACCATCCCAATGACAAAGAAGCGTTCAGCCGTCGCGAATTGATCACGGTGGCTGGGGCATTGGCTGGTGGCGCGCTTTTGGTACGCGGCGGGCCCGTAGCGGCGGCGCACCTGGCTGGCTCGGCGCCGCCGGGCGGACGCGGCGGTGCACGTGCGATGTCGCCGGGCATTGCCGATCGCGACTACCAGCCGGTCCTGGTGCCGAACGGCACCAAGCTGCCGTGGAAGATCGTCGACGGGGTGAAAGTTTTTCATCTGATCGCCGAGGAAGTTGATCACGAATTCGCGCCCGGCTTGCGCGCGCGCTGCTGGGGTTATAACGGCCAGGTGCACGGGCCAGTGATCGAAGCCGTCGAGTTTGATCGGGTTCGCATCTATGTCTCGAACCGCCTGCCCGCAGCGACGACGGTGCATTGGCACGGGGTGCTTATACCAAACGGCATGGACGGAGTCGGTGGCCTCAACCAGAAAGCGATCGATCCGGGCGAAACTTTCAAGTACGAGTTCACGCTGCACCAGTCGGGTACCTGCATGTATCACGCTCACCATGATGAGATGACGCAGATTGGACTCGGGATGACGGGCATGTTTGTCATCCATCCGCGGCGGCGATCTCGCGTCGACCGCGATTTCGTTTTGATGCTCCACGAATGGCGCATCGATGCCGGCGCCAAGCGACCTGATCCGAACGAGATGATGGATTTTAACGTGCTGACGATGAACGCCAAGGTGTTTCCGGCGACCGAGCCGCTGGTTGCCAAAAGGGGTGACCGAGTGCGCATACGCATCGGTAATCTGAGCCCGATGGACCATCACCCGATCCATCTCCATGAGTACCAATTCAGGGTCACTGAAACCGACGGCGGGCAAATTGCAGAAGCGGCGCAGATGCCGGAGACTACCGTCCTGGTGCCGGTCGGATCGACGCGCACCATCGAATTCACTGCTGACGAACCGGGTGACTGGGCGATGCACTGCCACATGACCCACCACGTGATGAATAGACTGTCAGGGACTGTCAGGGTCCTTGACTGCGCTGCGTCACGTGATGTAGGTTTCGCCGCAGATGAAGCGACGAGTCACCGCACTTTTCCCATTGGTCTTTCTGCTCTTTGCCGGGACCGCTTCAGGCTATCGGGTTTATCGTTGCACTCACGACGGCCTGGCGCGAATCAAGTGCTGCTGCCTGAAGAAAACGAATGGTGCCGAGTCTACCACCGCTACCATTTCTCGTTCTTCCTGCTGCGATCTTGAAATGGTTCAGATGGCGTCTGTTCCGTCGAACGTTTCCCAGTCTGAGATCTTTTTGTCACAAATGGCGGCGGTTCAAAGCAATCGATCGCTTCCTCCGCTTCCTCCGCAGATCGCACCGGTACTTTCGGCTGATCGCGACTCGTTTGGAGGCATCGGACCGCCGATCATCCTCCGCAAGTGTTCTTTTCTCCTTTAGATCACAAAATCACCATCGTTGCGCCTGCACTAGGGGGCGCAGGCGTCTACGTGTTTTCGTCCAGCTCTAGATGAGAAAGGAACATTGAAAAATGTGGAAACATTTGAATTACGTCGTCACGCTCGCCGGGCTGCCGTTGGCGCTCAATTTGGCGTGCAGTCGACCGAACGCACCCGTCGAACCCAACCTGGACGACATGGCCGTCACTTCCGACTCTGCGCAGATGGTGGCGCCGGATATGTCGCAGGCGAGCTATCCCTCGGGACCCTACGGCGCCGAGGTGGGAAAAGTGATCGACAATTTGAAATTCCAGGGCTACTTCAGCCCGTCGAAAACCAGCGGTCTTGCCAAAACAGGAACCGCTTACGGCGAAGTGAGTTTGGACGCGCTGCGGACGGTACCGAGCGCCAAATATCTCATGATTCACCTCGCGGCCTATTGGTGAGGCGCTTGCAAAGCGGCGGCCCGTGCTATGGCTGCCAAAGTATCAACAACAGTTCCAAAGGGTGGATTGATGATGGGCGTTGTGGTCGAAGGTAGTACACCGGCCGATGCGGCAACCAAAGCCAATCTCGACAGCTTTATCACTCAGGTGGGCGCTCCCTTTACTTATACGATCGATGCCACACCGACGGGGCTCGAGGATCTCTTCGGCGTGCTTCGCGACACTTTTGTCATCCTCGATTTATCGACGATGAAGATCCTCAGGATCATCGACAACTTCAACGGTGGTGGAGGCATCGATACCGCGTTGCCGGCGTTCGAGGCGCTGCTTCAGTAATCGGCGGGCGATGACATGCGGCTTGGGTACTTGAGTGTTGCGCTGGGCATTGGTCTCGGGGGCT
>JAHFDU010000421.1 GCA_023248835.1 Myxococcales bacterium
TGGAGTCTTGCCTCGCCAATTGATGGCTGCAGTGGCAGCGGTGGCATTGTTGGCACTGCTTTTCCGCCCAGACATCGAGCTGCGCCTGCGCGCTGCTCGCCAAAAGGCGATGGCAACCTATGTAAAACCCAAGACGGGGCTGTTCGCTGGGCTCTCTGTGTCGTCTAGAGACGCCGAGATCGTGCAGCGCTTCAGCGATCTATTTACTCACTATCCCAACAGCACAGTGGTCGCCGACTGCCATGACAGCACGCTGCTTTTAACGCTCGGCAAACAGGGCATCACACTTTTGCCGTGGGATCTCAGTAATCTTTTTCCGACCTATCCTCAAGAGCTCAGCCACTACCTCGACACCCACGATGCGCTGTACATCGGCCGTCGCCCACCTGCCACCGCGCTGCCAGGCGAAATTGTGCTGCGCCAGCCACCCTACATTGCGGTTCATTTCAAAGCGCCCTCGCCGAAATCACAATCATCACAATCTCCGTAAGTTGACCCGCAAAGCTCCGGATGCCAAGATTTCCGGCTTGAACCGGCCCAGTCGTAAGCTTAGCCTGCTGATTCGCCTTGGGCTGCTCGTGCTTTTCGTGGCTCTGCTTTACCGTTTCACCAATCTGCGGCTGTTGGTCTCGACCCTCGCGCGCATCAGCCTCGGCACCTTCGCTGCCTGCGCGCTACTGGAGCTGGCATTTTACGCGCTCGAAAGTTGGCGCATTCAAGTGCTCGCTGGCGGCACCTACTCGTACCGCGCGATCTGGCGCTCGCGTTTGCTTTCGGCGCTGGTCTCGAACTTCTTGCCGGGCATGAGCTCGGGCGAGTTGGTGCGCGTCTTCATGCTCGACACCCATCGGCCGGGCAACAAGCTCAACGTGGCGTTGCTGCTATTGGCTAACCGGCTGTACGGGGTGCTGACGCTGGCCGCGCTGCTGCTGGTGTCGCTCTTGATCTCGCGCACACAAATGTCAGACACCTTGCGCGGCCGCAGCTTGGTGGTTGGTTTCGGACTGCTCGTCGGGTTAGCGTTGCCGCTTGCGCTGGTTCACACCCGGCCGGTGCGCGGCGCTATGCTGAAGGCGATTCGCAAAATGGACGGCAAATTTCGACACATCGGTACTGCGTTCTATCTTTCGATCGCGCGCTTTGGCGCTCCCAGGCGTTCGGCGTTTGCGATCGCGACCTCGGCCGTGACGACGTTGTTGGCCGTCGCGCTGTTTTGGCTGCTCGGCCACGCAGTCGGGCTCGAGCTTGGGCCGGCACGCTGGATGCTGTGCGTGACGATGGCGGGATTTTCGTCGTTCTTGCCGATCGGTTTCGGCGCCATCGGACCGCAAGACGCCGGCATGGCGCTGTTCGCCAAGCTCAGTGGTGCGCCGATCGAATCGCTGCTCGCGGTATCATTGGCGATTCACGTGTCGCGTATCGCCGGTACCCTACCAGGACTCTTCTACCTGCACGACGCGGGACCACTGTTGTCAGGATTTTTTCGCTCGAGCCGCGCGCTGCTGCAGAGTGGAAAGCCGACAGTCGACAGTCGACAGTCACCACAGCGCGACACCAATCAACGAAGTGAATGACAGCGCAGCGTTTTCGGTGTAGCCGTTCATGGCAGGACTTTCCCGTCCCGAACTAGCAATCGCTTCAACGTGATAACTGACTAGCGTCCGGTCGCGGACATGCCGGTGCCGCCGCGGTTGAGATACACCTTGATGCGGTTGTGGACGCGATCGGTGGCGATCAAATCGACAAAGCCGTCGCCGTTGAAATCGCCGCCGTAGACGTAGCTCTCGTCGTACTCGGTGCCGGCAAGGCGCGACGGAGTGAAGCCGCCTTTGCCGTCGCCGCTCAAGATGCGCATGGTGGTGGCAATATCGACGGTGCCGTTTTTGTCAAAGTCGGCAGAAAAGGCCGAGCGCGTCGGATAAGTCTGGTAACTGCCGATCGGTTTGTAATTGCCTTTGACGTTCAAAAAACTTTCGACGCCGCCTTCCATCGCGATCACCAGATCGGGCCGACCATCGCCATTCAGATCCGGCGCGGTGGCTGCCACTGGAGGATTGGAAACCGACACGCTCAAAGCCTTGCCAAACGTGCCATCGCCGGAGCCGTAAAGAATCAGCGCTGCGCCGTTGCGATCATTTTCATCGGCGATCGCCAAATCAAGTTTGCCGTCGCTGTTTAGATCAGAAAGCCAAAGTTGCCGTGGCCCGGCGCCCAGATCGCGCACGGTTGGCGCCTCGAAAGTGCCATCGCCGTGGCCCAGCATCACCGCCAATGCACCGCCACGCCATTCACTGGTGCCACCAGTTTGGCGACGGTAAATGACGTAGACCAAATCGACCTTGCCATCGCCGTTGAGGTCGCCTGCTTTGACGCCGCTGGCGTTGGCACCGATGAGATGGAACTGCGCTCCTCGAAAAGTGCCGTCGCCATTGCCGAGCAAGACGCCGAGTTTGCCATTCTCACTCAGATCGGTCACTGCCAGATCGAGCTTACCGTCGCCATTGAGATCGGCGATGCAGGGAGATTTGGAAATGCTGCTTCCGATCGTCGACATTCCCTCGGCGAAAGTGCCATCGCCTCGGCCGAGATAGAGGGTGAGCGTGCCCGGGGATGGCGCCAGCAGCGTGCCGTTCCAGGGATAGTGGGCGTGGGTCACCACCAGGTCGAGTTTGCCGTCGCCATTGAAGTCGGCGGCAAACGCGCCATAGGGCGCCTCGCCGACGGAGAATTCGGCGGCGGTGTGGAACTGTCGATTAAGAGGAATACAGCCAACCACCAGGAGCGCCAGCAAGAGTGTCAGTTTCATGGGGCGCACCCTAGCCGCGAAATCGAAAAAAAACAATTCGAACAGTATCCACCTCAGGGGCGCCCGAAAGTCCGGGCGCCGCCGACAGCTCACAGCCGACAGCCTACAG
>JAHFDU010000117.1 GCA_023248835.1 Myxococcales bacterium
ATCAGCGGCATGCAGCGCCCGCAGCACGTTTTCGCGATCAAGCGCCACGATCAAATCGAGATCAGCAGTCATTCGTAAGTGTCCGTGCAGCACGACAGCGACACCGCCGACGACTAGGTAACGCACCTCCGCGTCATTGAGCGCGGCGAAAATTCGGCAAAGATCACTCTCCACGTCACTGATCTTAGCAAATCTCAGATATGTGCGCTAAGTCCGTAACAGTTCACGCTCCCACGCTCCGCTCGCCCTGAGCTTGTGCTTCGACAAGCTCAGCATAATCGGGGCGGACTTATGGCCGCTCATCCTGAGCCTGTCGAAGGACGCTGCGCTGCGCTCAGGGTGCACGGACAGGGGACTAGTCGTCTTCTTCGAGCGCTTTGCGCAGGAGGCCTACGGCTTCACTGTGCAATTGGCAGACCCGCGGCTCAGAGACGCTGAGCACCTGCGCAATCTCGCGGTAGTTGAGTCCCTCTTCGTAGTGAAGACCCATCACCGTGCGCAGTCGCTCGGGGAGATCGCTGATCGCAGCGGCGAGACGACGCGACAGCTGTTCGCGGGCAACTTTTTCTTCGGCCGACAGGTCGCCAGAGTGAGAAAGTAGCGCTTCGTCGAGTGGCAAGATGGGATGGCTAAGTGCTTCGACGCTGTCGAGCTCTTCAAAGCCGACGTCGAGATGAGACGCGAGCTCTTCGTGGGTGGGCGCGCGTCCGTATTCTTGGCCGAGCTTCTGTTTGGCCTTCTCTACTTTGTCAGTTTGGGCGCGTAGACGGCGCGGCAGGTGATCGAGCCGACGAAGCTCGTCGATCATGGCGCCGCGAATGCGGTGCTCGACAAAACTTTCAAAGCGCACGCCCTGTGAGGGGTCGAAACGGCTGGCAGCGTCGAGCAGCCCGAGTGCGCCAGCCGACCACAGATCATCGAACAGGCTGTCGAGCCCGGTTTTGGCGGCAATTTGGCGCGCAATTCGGTCGATCAGCGGCGCGCACTTGGTGACCAGCGCGTTCTGATCTTTGGACGAATTGGCGTAAAGTGCGTGCGCCCGATGCATGGTTCACCCAACAGCGTTCATGGTTTCGCGAAACAGTCGCTTCCAGAAAAACTTCATACCACCGTCGACCGGCTGCGAATTTGGCCGACTTAGTAGCGTCTTGCCGAGCTGCGCGATCGCCAGACTCGAGGGCGCACGCGGATACAGGTCGAGCACCGGCTGCTGCGCCATGACTGCCCACTGCAGACTTGCGTCACGCGGCACGTAGCCGACGTATTCCACTTTCGCGGTCAGAAAACGGCTCGTCACCTGAGTCAGCTTGTGAAAAATATTTCGCGCCGACAATTCATCCGCGGCCTGGTTGATGACTACGTTGAACTGCTCAAGGCCTGCTTGTTTCGACAGTACCTTGACCGTGGCGTACGCGTCCGACAGCGAGGTCGGTTCGGGGGCCACCACCAAGAGGGCCTCGTGCGCGGCGCCGACGAAGAACAGCACGTTGTCGCCGATACCGGCGCCCGAATCGATCAGCACCAGATCAAAACGATCTTCGAGCGGATCGAGCGCGTGCAAGATGCCGATGCGCTGCTCGTCGGAAAGTTTGGTGAGCGATTGCACGCCCGAGCCGGCCGAAATGATCGAGATGCCATGCGGTCCCGGCGTGATCACCTGATCGAGCGTGGCGCTGCCGTCGAGCAGGTGGCCAAGGTGGTAGCGCGGCGTGATGCCGAACATCACCTCGACGTTGGCGAGGCCAAGATCGGCGTCGAGAATGAGCACGCGCCGCTTGGCTTGCGCCGCCAGCACTGCCAGGTTGGTGGTGAGATTGGTTTTTCCCACTCCTCCCTTGCCTGAGGTCACGCCGATCACCCGCATGTCGGAGGCGGGCAGCGTCCGGGTCACCATCTGTCTTAATGTTTGGGCCTGATCCATGTGCAGCCTCGATTATCCTTGCTGAGCGACGACGCTCTCACTCTTGTTTGCCAGCGTGCTTTTCCACTGTTTGAAGATCAGATTCACCAGTTCGTCGCGACGCAGATTGTGCAAATCCTCTGGCACGCGCTGTCCGTTCGAGATGCAGCTGACTGGACGGCCGAGCTTGGTCAGCGCCGACAGAATGCTGCCCGGTCCGATCGCTTCGTCGACCTTGGTGAAGATCAGACGATCGGGACCGACCAGGCGGTGGCGATCGGCTTGCCCGGCCAGCTCCTGTCCGCCCGTCGCTGCGCTCAGCACCAGATGGAGCTCGATGCCGGGAATGGTACGTAGCAGCTTCACCTGCTTGCCGATTTCGTCGTGGAGCGATCGCCCCGCGCTGTCGACCAAGATCAGGTCGGCATCGGCCGATTTTTCCACCGCCGCGAGCAGCTCCTCGCGATTGCGGGCAGTGTGAGTTGGTACACACATAATGCTACCGTATCGGGACATCTGCTCCCGCGCCCCGATTCGATAGTTATCGACCGTTACCAACGAAACTTGAAGGCGACCTTCGATTAAAGCCTTGGCCGCGATCTTGGCGATGGTGGTGGTTTTCCCTACACCGGCGGGCCCGGCCAAACCGATGATGCGGCTGCCGCCTCGCTCCCACGGTGCCTCAGTCGAAAATGCCAGTTTGGCGATATGCCGGCGCACCGCGTCCTCGAGCGGCTCGGCGCTGCCGGATCCGTCTTGACTGGCTTCGTGAACCAACTGCTCGGCCAGTCCCCAGTCGATGCCGAGCATCACCAGACGACGCACCACGCCCATCTCGGCCTGGGTGCCGCGCGGCTCCTCCCGCTTGGTCGAGGCGACCACTTTGCGGGTCTCCTCGACCGACTGGCGCAGCGAGCGCAATTCGCTCTCGAGCGCGCTCGACCTCGGTTCGGCCTTGACTCCGTTCGAGCCCTTGTTCGTGGTGTTGGCGTAAGCGCGCGCCGTAGCGGCCGCACGAACCGTCCGATCGTTGCCGCTGCGGGGCGCTTCGTCGCCGGTCGAAGCCGTGACTTCGATCTGCCTGCGGCGAAATAGCCCGCCTGCGATCTCGCGCGTCGACACAATGATCGCATCGGGACCTAGCGCCGCTTTGACGGCTTCTAGGGCACTGCGAGAGTCGGGACCGCGAAACGTTCTGACTGTCGTGTTCATGGGGGGCTCCGTCTATCCTTCGTCCATCATCCAGTTGCCCGCGCGCCTTCCAGCTGCGCGTGCAGTGTTCCAATTGGTTCAATCGTGGTACCAGGCACCAATTCGCGGGCGCTGACGACCCATAAATCGGGTACAAAACGCGAAGCGAATTCGAAGACCGCGCGACGCAAATCGACCGGGGTCAGCAGCACCACCGGATGGCCATCAGTCGACAGCGCCGCCGCTTTGGCTTCGAGGCCTTCGATGAGCGAGCGAGCGACTTGCAAATCCGGATTGAGAATGGTTTCGCCATCGGTCTGCATCACACTTGCGCGCAACATCTCCTCGGTCGAGCGATCGAAAGTGAGCGCGCGTACCACGCCTTGGGCGTCGGAAACGCGGCGGGTGATCTGGCGCGACAGCCGCCTTCGCACCTGTTCGACCAAGAACGGGGTCTCTTTGCTCTTGGGTGCCGCGTCGGCGACCGCCTCGAGAATTGTACGCAGGTCGCGTACCGACACGCCCTCGCGCAGGAGATTGCGTAACACACGCACCAACTCGCCGAGCGTGACCGTGCCGGGGACCACATCCTCGACCAGCTTTGGCGCCTCTTTGGCGGTGGCGCCGAGCAGCTCCTGCACCTCTTGGCGGCCGACCAGTTCGTAGGCGTGCCGACGCAGTAGTTCCGACAAGTGAGTGGTCATCACCGACGGAGAATCGACCATGGTTAAACCCATACTCTCGGCCTTGGGGCGATCTTGTGCGCTTACCCAAACAGCGGGAAGGCCGAACGCCGGCTCTTTGGCCCCGATGCCAGTCACTTGCGGAGTGGCGCCGGTTGGATCGAGCGCCATGAATCGATCGGAATAGGCGACGCCGCGACCGATTTCCATGCCGCGAAGCAGCACACGATACTCGTTGGCTTCGAGCTTAAGGTTGTCGCGAATGTGAACCGAAGGCAGCACGATGCCGAGATCACTGGCGAGCTGTTTGCGCAGCGCAGTGATGCGACCGGGGAGTTCGCCGCCCTTTTGTAGATCGATGATCGGCAGCAAGCTGTAGCCAACTTCGAGTTCGAGCGCGTCGAGTCCGAGCAGATCTTGGATGCGTTCGGGGCCCTTTTCCTCTTTCGGTTTCGGCGCCGCCTTGTCGAGCGTTTGTTTGCGGCGCGACAATAGATAAGTGCCGAGCGCCAGCGATCCAAAGGCGAGAATTGGCAGGCCGGGCAAGAGCGCAATCACCGCCAGCACGCCCGCAGTGCGGCGCAGCACGTTGGTCGATGACAAAATCTGCAAGCTGACTTGGGTGCCGAGTGCGGCGCCGGCGCCGGCACGCGTGACCACGATGCCGGCGGCGGTGGAGATCAGCAGCGCTGGCATCTGAGTGACCAGACCGTCACCGACGGTGAGCAGAGTGTAGGTGTCGGCGGCTTGCGCGATTGGCATGTGATCGCGCAATAGTCCCGCGATCAAACCACCAACGATGTTGATGGCGGTGATGGCAAGACCGGCCATGGCGTCGCCACGAACGAACTTGCTGGCGCCGTCCATCGCACCGAAGAATTCGGTCTCACGCTCGAGGGCGGCGCGACGCTCTTTGGCGGCGCGATCATCGATGGTGCCCGCGGCCAAGTCGGCGTCGACCGACATCTGCTTGCCGGGCAATGCGTCCAAAGTAAAACGAGCCGCAACTTCTGAAATGCGACCTGAACCTTTGGTGATGACGGCGAAGTTGACCACCAACAAGATGAGAAAGATGACGCCGCCGACCACCAAGCTGCCGCCGACGACAAAACGACCGAAGGTTTCGATGACGTGACCGGCAGCGCCCGGTCCCTCGGAGCCGTGGAGCAAGATCAAACGAGTGGTGGCGACGTTGAGACCGAGACGAAACAGCGTGGTGATGAGGAGAACCGAGGGGAAGACTGAAAACTCGACCGGTTTGGTGAGCGACAAAGCCACCAACAACATGAGCACCGAAACCGCTACATTGAGCGCGAGCAAAACGTCGAGAGCTTCGGGCGGCACCGGCAAAATCAGGATCGCCAGAACCGCCAGCACCACCGCCGCCAGCAGTGTATCGCCGTTTAGGATCCGACTCTGTGGTGTGGCGTCGGTTGCCATTTACAGCCCCGCCATCTGGTTTGGGTTGCGGCCGGTGAGGCGATAGACGAAGGCGAGAATCGCTGCCACCGCGCGATAGGTATCAGCCGGAATTTCACGGCCCACTTTGACTTTCTTGTAGAGCAGGCGTGCGAGATGAATATCCTCAACGATCGGCACGCCATTTTCGCGCGCCAAATTTTTCATCATCAGCGCGAGGTAGTCTTTGCCTTTGGCGGTCACGCGCGGCGCACGGGCATCGGTTTTTCGGTAGCGAATCGCAACCGCGAAGTGCGTCGGGTTGACGATCAGCGCATCGGCGCGCGGCACTTCGATCTGTGCCCTTCCTTTGGCTAGCTCGCGGGCGCGTTTGCGACGGCGCCCCTTCATCATAGGGTCGCCTTCATCCTCTTTGAGTTCGCGTTTTACCTCTTGTTTGGTCATTTTTACGCGCTCACGAAATCGATAGTGAGTCACGGCAAATTCTATTGCAGCGAGCGTGCCAAGCGCGAAGAGGCCGCGCAGCGCAACTTTCTTCAAGGGGGCGAACAGTCCGGGCAGCAGTACAGTGGTCGGCGCATTCATTAGATCAGCCAGCGTCATAAACTCGTCACGGAGTACCGACCAGATCGTGACACCGACTGCCACAACTTTGACAGTCGACAGCGCCAAGTCGGTTAAGAATTCACGCTTAAACAGACGTGTCAGTTTGGATATTTGAAATAGGCGCTGTGCGTTTGGCGCCAACAGATTGGGCCAAATACGGCCGCGAGTTTGCAAAAGACCGCCCATCATCGCGATAAACCCAACGCCGGTGCAGATCGCCAGACAGAGCACGATTGGCTGGGCAATGCTATGACCGAGGTTGCCAAACGGCGTGGTCGGCAGATTTTGCAAGACCTCGGTGATCATGGCGTAAATCGAGTCGCGGAGTCGCCCGACACACAGCAGCAACATCAACGTTCCGCCGAGCAAGCTGGCAAACGAGGTGACGTCCTTGCTGATCGGAATTTGGCCTTCTTCGTTGGCCTGACGAATACGCCGTTCGGTTGCTGCTTCGGTTTTGGATTCTTTGTCCTCCTCGGCCATCTCTTAGTACCGCCCCAAATAAGTTCGTCGACAAAGGTCAAACGGGCGGTACTTCGCGGCAGAGTCACTCGGCTTGCAAAAAAACCGCAAGCCTTCAACCCCTCCCGCGTGCCCACCCGGGAGGGGGCGGCGCCGCCCCCTCCCGAACCCACCCCCCGAAGTGCAGCTCCGATTTGCGCACTTATTTGTGGAGAGCTGCACTTCAGCTCCTCACGAAGACGGAGAGCGAAGCCTCGGCCGCGGCCTGTGCCACTGCAGGCGCCAGATAGTAGAGCGCGCCGCCGCCGGCGATGATCGCGACGGAGAAACCAAGGCTCGAGAGGTTCAACTGCGGTGATACTTTGCCGATCAGACCGAGGGCAACGTGTCCGAGCGTAATCGCTCCGAGAATCGGGAACGCCAAGCGCACCGCCAGTGCACAACTGTACACGGTATAAGAGACGAGCTCGGTCAGCATCGCCTTGAGCGGCAGCGAACTGCCGACCGGGAATTCCGTGACCGATCGGGTCAAGTAACGGATCGCTTCGCGGTGCAGGCCCATCGTCAGGGCAAAGCCGAGCGCCGCCATGCTGGTCATGCGGCCGATGGCGGTGGATTCGACACCGTTGATCGGATCGACTTGCGCGGCGAAGCCAAGGCCCATGGTCGTGCTCGCCAGATGTCCGGCCGAAAGGGCCGCTTCAAACACAAATGCCGCCGCCAGACCCGCGGCGAGGCCAAAGATGGCCTCGCCAGCCGCTGCCAGCATCAGTTCAGTCAAGTGATCGGGGAGCGGAGCCGGGTGGGCACCGCTGCCGAGGAAGATAGCCACTGCGACCACCACAGCCAAGTTCAGCCGCACGCGGGTCGGCGCCAATTGACTCGACAGGATCGGCGCCGAAGCAAACAGCGCAGTGGTGCGCGCCAGCACCAAGAATCCGCCGTAGGCAATCGGCAACCAAGACTCATTCGCCATGATCAACCACCGTGCTCCGACGTTGCTGGAGGTTCGTCGGTTTCGTGGGCGTGGGCGTGGGCGTGAAACGAAAATCCGTGCTCTCTGCCGACGGTGACGCAACGGTGCATGGCCGCTTTCCGTCGCTGATTCGCCCACGCCTACGCCCACGCCCACGATGAAACTGACGGACATTCAGCCGCTGGGGATCCGTCGGTTTCGTGGGCGTGGGCGTGGGCGTGAAACGAAAATCCGTGCTCTCTGCCGACGGTGACGCAACGGTGCATGGTCGCTTTCCATCGCTGATTCGCCCACGCCTACGCCCACGATAAAACTGACGGACATTCAGCCGACGTTGACGACCGTCCACGTCAACGACTAGGCTCGAACCGGCATCCGCCAACATGTCAGCGACCGCTAACATGTTAGCCACCGCGGCCGGCCATTTGTTCGATGCAATGAGCGAAAAAACTACCGAAGCGCTCGAGGATCCAGTGGCCGAGGAGAAAACAGATGCCAAGCGCAGCAGCCACGCGCGGAACAAAGCCGACCGCGGGGTCGTTGATTTGTGTCGCTGCCTGCAAAACGCCGACGACAAGACCGGTGATGAGGAGCGCACCGATGACTGGGCCGCCGACGGTGCCGAGAAGCACGAAGCCCTCGTGCAACAGCGTGAATGGCACCGCACCGTTCATTTGTTCACGCCCTGAGTCCGTGCACCCTGAGCGAAGCGCAGCGTCCTTCGCCCTTCGGCGGGCTCAGGAGGCTCAGGACGAGCGGCCATAAGATGCCCCCGACTATGCTGAGCTTGTCGAAGCACAGGCTCAGGGCGAGCGGCGACCATGAACAACGGAGTCAATTGAAGCTCCGGACCAGCGAGGAGATGAGCAAGTGCCAGCCGTCGGCGAGGAGAAAGACGCCGATCTTCAAAGGCAAAGCGATCATGGTCGGCGGCACCATCATCATGCCGAGGGACATCAAGACCGCCGAGACCAACAAGTCGATCAGCAGCAGTGGAACGTAGAGAAACAGGCCCATGCGGAAAGCGGTGTTGAGCTCGGAGATCATGAACGCCGGAATCGCGATGGTCAGCGGAATCGTTTCCGCGCGTGACGGGCGTTCCTGACGGGAGATCTCGTAGAACAAGCGCAAATCTTCTGAGCGCGTGTTGCGCACCAAGAACTCGCGCACTGGGCCGGAGGCGCGCTCGAGCGCGTCGGTCTGAGAAATCTGATCGTTGATGTACGGGCCAAGTGCCCTGTCGTAGACCTTGGTTGCGGTTGGCGCCATCACGAATCCGGTCAGCGCCATCGCCAAGCCGAGAATGATCTGGTTGGGCGGCAGCTGGGGCGTGCCGAGCGCCTGGCGAAGAAAGCTGAGTACAATAATGATTCGAGTGAAGGCGGTGATCGAAAGCAGAATGGCGGAGCCGAAACTGAGCGCAGTGAGCAGCAGGAACAGCTTGACGGACGACGACCCGCCTCCGTTTACCAGAAGCTGAAAGGTCGGATCGCTCGCGGCTGTGGCTGCTGCGTGATGCATTACTGCACCCGTGCGGCGATGCCGGCCGCCAGCTTGCGGCGCAGCTCCTCTTCGTCTTGCGGACTGTCGCTCAAGAAGGAATCAAACGAACCTTCGTCGTTCGAGCTACTCGATCCGTTGCGCTGAGCAAATTCGAGATGGGCGAGAAAGCTGGTGCTCGGTGCGGATACCAGCGCCACGTTTGTGCTCGGTGCCGTGTTTGCAGCAGCGGCGGCGCTGTTGGAAGTGGTGGCCGCATCGTCCGCCTCAGGACGGGTAGACAACAGCGAAATGCCGGCTTCGCTCGAGCCCAGTAGCAGAGTCTCGCCACTGACGCGTGCCACCACCAACGTGCGCTT
This sequence comes from Myxococcales bacterium, assembly GCA_023248835.1. GTDB lineage: Bacteria > Myxococcota_A > Polyangia > Palsa-1104 > Palsa-1104 > JAHFDU01. Next base: position 9,097 of record JAHFDU010000117.1, read on the forward strand.
GGGACCGAGGTTAGCGGTCTCCACTATTTCTACCAGGTTGCTCTGCTGCTTTTTTCGCCGCGCCAAATAGACCGCTGCTCCACCGAGCAGTAGAAAAAAAACGCCAGGCAAAAAATAACTTGTCGAGGACGTACCGCTGGTGCTGCCGGATGGTTTGCTCGTTGTGTCACTGGAAGCGCTCTCGTTCTTGCTGGCCGAGATCGTTAACCCGGCTGGAGATTTCCCGGTGTCGGTGATTGCTTCAGGCGCGTTCTTGGTCGCACCCGTCGCTGCGGTGATGGTTTTGGCGGCGGTCGCACTGATCGCAGTGGTGGCTTTGGTTTCCGCTGGTTTGGCCATCGTTTCGTTGTCTTCGGGATCGATCACGATTCCACCCCGCAACGGTCCACACTTGGCGCGCGCGATCAGACCCATTTGCGACCAGCTCAACTCCACCGGCTCTTTGCAAGTCATGGTGTAAGGAAAGGGCACTTTGATTTCGAATTGATTGCGCGCTTCCATTCGCACGCGAATGCGCCTCAGGCCGACACCAAAGTAGTGCTCGTCCTCCGCAAGCTTGCCGGAGAAAAAGATGCGCAGCGCGTTGTCTTTGATGGTGCCGTAGGCACCGGTGTCATAGAGCGGCGCCGCGCTGGTGACACGGGCCTCCACGCTGTTGGCGCCAACCGTCGAGGTGACGTCGACGATTCGAATCGGCGCGGGTAAAGGCGCGTGCAAGGTGACAAAGAACAGGGCAGCCAACTGGAGCGATTGCATGACTCCTCCTTGCGAGCGCTCTTCGAGCCTGGGCTCTTTTGTGCTCGCATTGTTCGTTTGGCGCGCGGCCGCGCCCGATAGCGTGACGACTAGCGCAGACGCGCGATACGTTCGGTCGGACTTACGATTTCGGTAATGCGAATGCCAAATTTGTCGTTGACCACCACTGCTTCGCCGCGGGCGATGAGGCGATCGTTGACCAAAATGTCGAGTGCTTCGCCGGCCATCTTGTCGAGCTCGATCACCGAGCCGGGCGACAGCGCCAGCAGATCCTGAATCGACATGCGCGAACGACCAAGCTCGACAGTGATGTCGAGTGGAACGTCGAGCAGAAACTCAAGCCGACGCGACGAGTCTTTTTCCGCACCCGCAGTGGCTGTCTCGGCCTCAGCTTCGGTGCCGGGCGGCGGCATCTGGGGATTGGCTTCTTTGCTCTTGCGTGGCGTTTTTTCGGTGCTCATTGTTCTCCACTCCCGTGGTTGCCATTTCCGGCAGGTGATGCCCCAATTCGGTCTTCGATCGACAGCGCCAGGCTGCCGTTGGCGACACGTGGCGTTCCGTTCAGTTTGTGGCGACCTTGGACAAAAATCGGAATCGGCGAGCTCTCGTCACTCGATAGCGTTAAAACGTCGCCCTCTTTAAGTTCGAGCAGTTTGGCGAAGCGCACCGTGGTGCGACCGAGTTGCCCGCGCAGTTCCACCTGCACTTTTTCCAGTTCGCTCGCCAAGGT
>JAHFDU010000118.1:0-6445 GCA_023248835.1 Myxococcales bacterium
TTTCCACTGTCGGTGCATTGTCCGCCCGCGCTGGCAAAACCCCTGCACACAAGAGCAAGACACCCACCGCCGATCTCACTCGTCTCTTGTCCATGCTGTCTCCTTTGCCGAATAAGACTCCGCCCACCCCAAAACGGTTTCATCAAAATCGGACGGAAGGGGACAGTCTTCAGTAATTCAGTTATTCATTTTCTTCTGAATAATGTGAATAATTGCAATACGGAAGACCGTCCCTGAGGTATGAGCGGACCTATCGTACTACCAGGCGCTGTGGCAAACTTTCTTCAAGTGACGACGTGCTCGAGAGATCCCAAAATGCCGTTTGTTGCGACTACGCACTTAGAAGCGCTCCAGGCTCGATTCCATAAAGTCCAAATCGTTCTCTGAAGCCTTCATGGCGGCAGCAACGACCAGATAACGCGAGTTGCCCGCCTCCACGACAAAAATCTGATCGCTGGGTATGTTCCTGCCTAGTGCGAGCTGCGCGCGTTCAACATCCGCTTCGGCAGGCGGACAGATCGTCGGACTTTCAATTCTCGTCGGAAGTTCAATATATTCAACACCCACAAATGCGATGTCGATGTTCGTGGGAAAGGTGTCAGTCTTTGCGCTCCGGAGAAGAAGCTGATCATGGCTAACTCTAAAATCCCAAAGCCGGAACTCTCGATCGAAATGCCGCATGTAACAGTCCTATTGAAGACTAAAGGAGACGGGGAGGAGACGGGGACGGTCTTCAGTAACTCAGTTATTCATTTTCTACCGAATAATGTGAATAACTGCAATAAGGAAGACCGTCCCCCTATGGAACGATGGCTGGGCACTCGTACAGCACCTGAAAACTCTTGAGGCGCGGCGTCGAGATGTGATCGAGCGAGCTGAAGTCGAATTCGATTTGCAAGAAATTCGACGGATTGGGCATCACTGGCCCGGCTCCCGTTGGTGGGGCTTGTGACAAATCGGCAGGCGAAGTGGTGTAGTTACCGGTGAACGTCGCGCCGCCAAAGTTATTGGTGTCCGAACTGCGCACGCGCACGCTGAGCGCGGTACCCATCGGTGCGTCGTCGTCCCAGACGACTTTGAGCCAGCGCGTCTTGACACTGCCGCCACAGCCCGGCTGCGTCCAGGTGTAGACGCCGCGTGGCGCGGTGAAATTGCGTAGACCAAAGCCGGTGAAATCGGAGTAGGTGTACGGCTTGGGCAGGGTGTGGCTGTGGCCAAAACCGGCGATGTTGTCGTCGAGCTTGACTTCATCGATCGCCGCCATCGGCGCGGTGACGTTGCCGGCCGAGTCGACGGCAAAATGGGTGAGCGTGCTCGATGCCTGATTGACCGCCCAAAGATCGAGATCGGGCGCGACACCGACGCCGATGGTGTAAGCGCCGGTGGTGGCGGTGGTGGCTGAAATCGAAAGATGAATCGGCATCGCGCTGTAGGGGGTGTCGACGCGAATTTGCGCCAAGCGCCCGGTGTCACCATCGAGACCGACCCAGGCCCACGCTGGGTTGCGGTTGTCGACAGCGACGCCGCGGCCGGCCGGATAGTTGTTCCCTGAAAATGTTGGGATTGCGTCGAAGATAAATTGCACCCACTGGCCGTTGCCGAGCGTGGCGAAGCTGGTGCGATCCGGCCGGTAGCGGAAAGCACCGACATTGCCGGCCGAGTTGCGACTGCCCCAGTGGCCGAGCCAAACTTGCTGCACTAAGCTATTGGCGCCGCCGTCGGGCACCCCGCCGTCGGGGATGCCGCCGTCGAGTCCAGGCGCTGCGTCGTAGTAACCATCGAGCGCGACGCCGTAAAAACCGCCGCCGCCGGTCGGCGCGAGCGACGGCGCAGTAGTGCCCTGCTGGGTAGCGTCGGCGGTATTGAAATAGTAGAGGCGCGCCAGATGAACCTCAGGCGCCCACAAAATGCCGAACTCGTCGATGGCAGCGCCGTATGGATGCACCGGTTTACCGCTGATGAGTGGTGAGGTGACGACTTGCAGAATCTGCCCGGTGGTGCCGTCGATGCGCAAGAAGGCGCCGTCGTGGTAGCGACCCGCCCACGCATCCGAAGCGTCGGTCGGTGCAGCTTCAATCTTCGGCTGCAGCGCGAGCGCGCGTCCCCAGCCGCCCAGATCGGGGATGCCGCCGACGCCGCCGGTGTTGGTGGTAAATAGAATGCATTCGTCGTCGAGGCCGTAGAATTCTTGCACGTGGCCCGGTTTGCATGGCGTGGCAGCGACGGTGGCAATGTCGTCCGGGATGCCGTCGTCGTTGCAATCGGTGGTGATGATGCCGTCGCCGTCTATGTCACTCGAGGTCTGGATGCCGGCTTTGCCATTGCGCTCGACGCAGTTTTCGATCGCGTTGGCGATCTTGGTCACTGACGACTGTCCATCGAGCGCGCCGCCGTTACACTTGTCATTGGCCGGATCGGCCCCTTCGCTGGCGCTCGCCTGGTCGCGACAAAATGCGCGGTTCGACACCCAGGTATCGCCGTTGAGATCGACGGTGGTGCGCGAGGGACGGTTGTTTTTGAGTTGAATCGCCGTCGGCAAACGGCCAGTAGAATTGGCATCGCAGCAACCGACGCCCGCCGCGCAAGTGCCCACGGTGTCGACGGTGAGGGTGTAGGCTTTGTTGCCCCACTTAGAAGAATCGCTGCCCGAGCGACAAGTCACCGAGACATAGCGCGCCACTTCGGAATAACCCTGGTTCTTGGCGCTCATTGGAGGATTGACGCGTCGGTGAGTATCGACCTTGGAGACCATGCCGACTTCGTAGGCGTGGTCGTCTGCGATCCATAGATAGGCAAATTCACTGTGAGTGGAGTCGAGCACCAAGTATCCGTCGGAGTCGCGGCCGACGTTGCTGGCGGTGACGTTGTCGGGCGGCGTCGAATCGCTCGGCAGTGGAAACATGCCGCCCGATCCGCTGCCCGGGCCAACGCCCACAACGGCGCAAGTCGGATCGTAATCGCCGCACGCGGTGGGTCCGTCACCGTAGCCGGTGATGGGTCCCGGGTCGTCCGAGCTTAAGTCGACCATCGCCATGTCCCCGTCTGTCGCAGGTGCCTGCCGACAGCGACACCCAACCATGCCGCCGGCGAGCACAAACGCGAGGCTAAAACATAGGGCTTTCATATCTTGCATCAATCACCGCTTTGGGAATTTTACTGCACTCGGTGATCATTCCCAAGGAGATTCAATACATGGGCTATGCACCGTGAGGTCGATTACTATGGGTACGCGTAGGGACGGACTTCGGAAAGTCCGTCCCCTGTCTTCCAGCTAGCGGTCCATCTCGCGCCCGGTCTCTATGGCGCCGCGGCTACCCTTCAGAGCACTCATCGGTGCGAGCGGCCCTGAACCGACTCACGTCCCGAGCAGGTTCTCTCTCGAAAAAAACCTATTCTCGCAGAAAAAGTAGACCCGGCAGATCCAGCAGAAATCCAAAGCCCAACCCGTTACCCATGTAAATTCTTATTGATTGTTGTTGACAGACGACCGCCGAAAAGTACACTACGACCCCTTTAGAGGCTAGGAAGAGGAATGCCGACAATCAATCAGCTCGTCAAAAGCGGGCGCGACAAACAGAAAAGAAAGACGGCAGCGCCGGCGCTGCGCGGCTGTCCGCAAAAGCGTGGCGTGTGCGTGCGTGTGTATACCTCGACGCCGAAGAAGCCGAATTCGGCGCTGCGCAAGGTGGCGCGCGTGCGGCTCACCAACGGCATGGAAGTGACCAGCTACATTCCTGGCGAGGGTCACAATTTGCAGGAGCACTCGGTTTGCCTCATTCGTGGCGGCCGCGTCAAAGATCTTCCTGGCGTTCGCTACCACATTGTTCGTGGAACGCTCGACACGCAAGGCGTCAACAACCGTCGCCAGAGCCGTTCGAAATACGGCGCCAAGCGGCCCAAGTAAGGAATGTAGACGATGCCCCGCAAAGGTGGAGTTCAAAAGCGCGACAACATTCCGGATCCAAAATATACCGACGCGCCGATCGACGTGCGCAAACGGGTCAGCCAGTTTATCAACACCGTGATGGTTTGCGGCAAGAAAGCCATTGCGGAAGGGATTGTGTATGGTGCGTTCGACATGGTGGAGGAGCGCGCCAAGGTCGAGGCGATCAAAACTTTTGATACCGCGCTCAACAACGTCAAACCGAAGGTGGAAGTAAAATCGCGTCGCGTCGGTGGTTCGACCTATCAGGTGCCGGTGGATGTGCGGCCTGATCGATCGACCGCGGTGGGCATGCGATGGCTGGTGATTTACGCGCGCGAGCGCGGCGAAAAGACGATGGTTGAAAAATTGGCCTCCGAGATTTTGGACGCGTCGCAGAATCGTGGCAACGCAGTCAAGAAGCGCGAGGACACGCACAAAATGGCGGAAGCGAACAAAGCTTTCGCGCATTATCGGTGGTAAGCGGGAGTTGAGGAATTAGAAAAAGACTGTTTGCTTGATAGGGAGCACCTAACCCGCATTTTTGTTGGGTCCTTCTGATCAATCAGCCAATCGCCTTCTAAACAACCCTCCTCTCCCAAAGATGTAGAGATGAAGAGTTCCAATGGCCGGGACCACCGCTTTGAGGCGGACGGGTCCACAAAGGAGATGCCGCTATGTCGAAGGAAAAATTCGTCCGCAACAAGCCGCACGTAAACATTGGCACGATCGGCCACGTCGATCATGGCAAGACGACCCTGACGGCTGCGATCACCAAATGCATGGCCACTAAGGGGCGCGCGCAGTTTATGGCGTACGACCAGATCGACAAAGCTCCGGAAGAGCGTGAGCGCGGCATCACCATCTCGACCGCGCACGTCGAGTATGAGAGCGAAAAGCGCCACTACGCGCACGTCGACTGTCCAGGACATGCCGACTACATCAAGAACATGATCACCGGGGCAGCGCAGATGGACGGCGCGATTCTCGTCGTCAGCGCGCCCGACGGACCGATGCCGCAAACCCGCGAGCACATCCTGCTTGCCCGTCAGGTCGGTGTGCCGTCGCTGGTGGTCTATCTGAACAAGGTGGACATGATCGGTGAGGCCGACAAAGAGCTGCTCGATCTGGTCGAATTGGAAATTCGCGAGCTTCTTGGCAAGTACAAGTTTCCGGGCGACACCACCCCGATCATTCGTGGTTCGGCGCTCAAAGCGCTCGAGGGCGACGCCGGCGAGCTTGGCACGCCATCGATCGACAAGCTGCTCGAAGCCTGTGACAGCTTTATTCCGGAGCCGGTGCGCGCTCTCGACAAGCCGTTCTTGATGCCGGTCGAGGATGTGTTTACCATTTCTGGCCGTGGCACCGTCACCACTGGTCGCATCGAGCGCGGCATCGTCAAAGTCGGCGACGAAGTCGAAATCATCGGCTTTCGCGACACCACCAAGACCACCGTCACTGGCGTCGAGATGTTCCGCAAGCTGCTCGACGAAGGACGCGCGGGCGACAACGTCGGCGCACTGCTCCGCGGCACCAAGCGCGAAGAGGTGGAGCGCGGCCAGGTGCTGGCAAAGCCGGGCTCGATCACTCCGCACAAGAAGTTCAAGGCTGAAGTTTATGTTCTCAAGAAGGAAGAGGGCGGTCGCCACACTCCGTTCTTCACCAACTATCGGCCGCAGTTTTATTTCCGCACCACCGACGTGACCGGTGTGGTCAAGTTGCCCGACGGCGTCGAAATGGTGATGCCCGGCGACAACATCAACATCGACGTCGAGCTGATCACGCCGATAGCGGCGGAAGAGGGATTGCGTTTCGCCATTCGCGAAGGCGGTCGGACGGTGGGCGCTGGAGTGGTTACCAAGATTACCGAGTAAAGGCGTACAAAAATGACATCACCGAAAATACGAATTCGCCTCAAGGCCTACGATCATAAGTTGCTCGATCAGTCGGCCAGCGAGATCGTTGATACGGCGAAGCGAACCGGCGCCAAAGTGGCCGGCCCGATCCCGTTGCCGACGAAAATCAACAAGTACTGCGTGCTCAGGTCGCCGCACGTCGACAAAAAGTCGCGCGAGCAGTTTGAGATTCGTACGCACAAGCGCCTGCTCGACATTTTGGAGCCGACGCAACAAACGCTGGACGCGCTGATGAAATTGGATTTGTCGGCTGGAGTGGACGTCGAAATCAAAACCTGACCGGACGAGGAACGAAGATGTCCAAGATAGATGTGAAAAGCCTCGATGGCGGCACGGTTGGCGAGCTTGAACTCGACGACGCGGTGTTTGGCGTTGAGGTCAACGAGCACCTGCTGTGGGAAGCGGTAAAGCAGCAACAGGCGAAAAAGCGCGCCGGTACCCACTCGACCAAGCGCCGCGACGAAGTGCGCGGCGGTGGTAAGAAACCCTACAAGCAGAAGGGAACCGGCAACGCGCGCCAGGGTTCGACCCGCGCGCCCCATTTTGTCGGCGGCGGTGGAGCGTTTACGCCGAAGCCGCGTGACTACGAATACGCGCTGCCCAAGAA
>JAHFDU010000118.1:6455-10560 GCA_023248835.1 Myxococcales bacterium
GCTGCGCTCGGTGCTGTCGCTGCGCCACCAAGAGCACAAGTTGGTGGTGCTTGACAAGATTGCGCTCGAGGCAATTAAGACCAAGACGATGAAGCAATCGCTCGACAAACTCGGCGTCGCCAATGTTCTGATCGTCGACGGTGAAAACGAACGCTTGCGCAAATCGACGCGCAATTTGCAGAAGACCAAAGTTTTGCAGCCGGGTGGATTGAACGTCTACGACGTGCTCAACCACGAGACGCTGATTTTGACCAAGGCAACCGTTGAAGCCGTCACCGCACGTCTCGGAGGTGAAGCATGAGACCGCCCCATTTCATTATCAGGCGACCGCTGCTCACCGAAAAGGGCACCCGCCTAAAAGAGGCGCTCGGCGAACGCGGCAGTGTGGCGCTTTTCGAAGTTGCACAAGACGCCAACAAAATCGAAATCAAGCAGGCTATAGAGTCGCTGTTCAGCGTCAAGGTCAAGAACGTCCACACCATCAACGTGCGCGGCAAAGAGAAGCGAGTCGGCCAATTGAGCGGCATGCGCGCCGGCAAAAAGAAGGCGCTGGTGACTCTGGCGGCGGGTAGCAAAATCGAATTTTTCGAGGGAGCGTAGCATGAAGGTGTACAAACCAACATCGCCCGGACGACGCGGCATGAGTGGGTTCGATTTTGCCGAACTCACTGCCGGCAAGCGCCCGGAAAAGGCGCTGCTCGAGTCCAAGCCGTCGACCGGCGGACGCAACAACAATGGCCGCATTACTACCCGTTTTCGTGGCGGTGGCCATAAGCAGCGTTATCGCTTGGTCGATTTTCGTCGTCACAAGACCGGCGTTCCGGCCAAAGTATTTTCGATCGAGTACGATCCCAATCGAACCGCTCGCATCGCGCTTTTGCACTATCTCGACGGCGAAAAAGCCTACATCTTGGCGCCGCAGGGTTTGGAAGTTGGGCAGACCTTGATTTCGGCGAGCTCAGCCGACATCAAGCCCGGCAACTCGCTGCCGCTGCGCCAGATTCCGCTCGGTACCGCGATTCACAACATCGAATTGCAGATCGGCGGCGGCGGGCAATTGGCGCGCTCAGCGGGAGCGACCGCGCTGCTGATGGCCAAAGAGGGCGATTGGGGCCACGTCCGTTTGCCTTCGGGCGAAGTGCGTTTGGTGCACCTAACTTGTCGCGCCACCATCGGCGCGATGGGAAATGCCGAGCACGGCAACATCGAGTGGGGCAAGGCCGGCCGCATGCGCTGGAAGGGACAGCGCCCGCATAATCGTGGCGTGACGATGAACCCAGTTGATCACCCAATGGGTGGTGGCGAAGGGCGTTCATCGGGCGGTCGTCATCCTTGCTCACCGTGGGGAATGCCGACCAAGGGATACAAAACGCGCACCAACAAGACGACGAACAAGTACATCGTTCGCCGCCGCGGAGAGAAAGGGTAGCCCATGCGATCGGTAAAAAAAGGTCCATTCGTCGACAAGCATCTTTTGAACAAGGTGCTCGAAGCACAAAAGCAAAAATCGAAAAAAGTGATCAAGACCTGGTCGCGCCGCTCGACGGTGCTGCCAGAAATGGTTGGACTCACTTTCGCGGTTCACCAGGGCAAGAAATTTATTCCGGTGTTCGTGACTGAAAATATGGTTGGTCACAAAATGGGCGAGTTTGCGCCAACGCGTACGTTCCATGGCCACTCGGGCGATCGCAAGGCCGCCGGTCCAGCCGGTGCACCGACCGCAGCCGCTCCTGCCGCCGCCGCACCGGCGGCGAAGTGAGACCCAGAATGTTCGCAATTTGCAAGGGACGCGTCTTACGTTTTCACTCTGGAACGAGACCGTGTAAGCGGGAAAACGCAAGACTGTCCCGCTACGCTCCCATCAGAGAGTGCAAGTGAGTAGCCCGGAGACTTGTTTGTTCGGTAGCGGTGTGATACACGCAGGCCCCGTTCGTCGGTTGGGGCGGCTTGGCCAAGAGGGATTTTGATGGAAGCGAGAGCGGTTGTTCGTCACGTCCGAATGTCACCGCGCAAAATGCGCGTGGTGGCGAATCTTGTCCGTGGCAAGAACATTAACGAAGCGATGTCGATGCTCAAGTTGATGCCGAAAAAGGGCGCGAAAATCATTCGCAAACTTTTGGTTTCGGCGGTTGCGAATGTCGAGCACAAAGGCGAAGTCGACGTCGACGAGCTCAAGGTGCGCGATTGCAGTGTCGACAACGGCCCGATTCTCAAGCGCTGGATGCCGCGCTCAATGGGCCGCGCCAATCGGATTCAACACCGTACCAGCCACGTCACCGTCGTCGTGCAGGAACAATAAGGGAGTAGAATGGGTCAGAAGACACATCCAATTGGTTTCCGTCTCGGCATCGTCAAGACTTGGTCCTCCAAGTGGTACGAGGAGAAGAACTACGCCAAGTGGCTGCACGAAGACATCAAGCTGAAAAAGTTTATCAAAGAAAAGCTTAAACACGCCGGCGTCGCTTCGGTCGACGTCGAGCGCGCCGCCAACAAAGCGAAGATCAATATTTTCACCGCGCGTCCGGGCATCGTCATCGGCAAGCGCGGTGCTGGAGTGGAGCAGCTCAAAAAAGAGATTCAGGCGCTCACCGAGAACGAAGTGTTTTTGAACATTCAGGAAGTGCGCAAGGCGGAGATCAACGCGCAGCTGGTGGCGGAGAACATCGCCACCCAGCTCGAGCGCCGGATTGCATTTCGTCGGGCGATGAAAAAGGCGATTCAGACGGCGATGAAGTTTGGCGCCAAAGGCATTCGCGTCGCTTCGTCGGGGCGGCTTGGCGGCGCCGAAATGGCGCGCTACGAGTGGTATCGCGAAGGACGCGTGCCGCTGCACACGCTGCGCGCCGACATTGAATACGGTTTTGCTGAGGCGCAGACCACGTATGGAAAAATTGGCGTCAAGTGCTGGATCTTCAAGGGCGAGGTGTTGCCAACCCGCGCTGGACAGACACCGGGACAGGCTGCGCAGGCACGAGGGTAAGAGGAAACCATGCTGTCTCCAAAGCGGACGAAATTTAGAAAAGCGCACAAGGGTCGCATGGGCGGCCGCGCCAAAGGTGGCGGCGAGATCGCCTTCGGTGATTTTGGGCTGCAGGCGCTCGAATGCGGTTGGCTGACGGCGCGCCAGATCGAAGCGGCGCGTATCGCGATGACCCGCCACATCAAACGTGGCGGCAAAGTTTACATTCGGATTTTCCCCGACAAGCCGATCACCAAGAAGCCGGCTGAAACCCGAATGGGCAAAGGCAAAGGTGGCAACGAAGGCTGGGTGGCGGTGGTCAGGCCCGGTCGGGTGCTCTACGAACTCGAAGGCGTCGACGAGAAATTGGCGCGTGAGGCGTTCCATTTGGCGCACCACAAACTGTCGATTCCGACTCGTATGGTGTCGCGCGCGGAGGGATTGTAATGAAATTGACCGCAGCCCTGGCAGCGATGCGTGAGTCGACCGACGATGAGTTGGTGGCGCGCACCAAACGCCTGGAAGAGGAGCTGTTTCAACTGCGCATGAAGCGCTTTTCGAATCAGCTCGAAAATGTCAATCTGATTGATTCGCGCCGGCGCGAGATCGCACGCTGTAAGACGCTGTTGTCGGCGCGCTACAGCGGCATTGAGAACCAGGCCATCCTTCGACAAGCTCAGGACGATCCTTCGACAGGCTCAGGACGAGCGGAAAGTAAAAAGGAGTAGACGTGGCAGAGACGCAAAAAAATATTGTGCCCGCTCATGCTGAGCGTCCTTCGACAAGCTCAGGACGGACGGTGGGTGGCTCAGGACGGACGGTGGGCGAACGTACGGCTGGGCGCACTTTGATGGGCGTGGTCACCTCCGACAAGATGCAAAAGACGGTGGTGGTGATGGTGAGCCATCGCAAAAAGTCGCACGCTTACAAAAAATTTCTTACTGAGCGCGTCAAGTACAAAGCGCACTCGGAAAACAACGAATTTCACATCGGCGACAAAGTCGAAATCGTCGAATCGCGACCGCTCTCCAAAGACAAACGGTGGCGAGTGGCGCGGCTGGTTGCGAAAGCCAAGAACGCCTAAGGGGTTGTTATGGTACAGATGCTGACAATACTGGACGTCGCAGACAATTCGGGCGCCAAGAA
>JAHFDU010000119.1 GCA_023248835.1 Myxococcales bacterium
GATGCGCTCGGTGCATGAGACGTTTGAGAATTACGTCAAACTCAACAAGCGCATTCCGCCCGACATGCTGGTCAGTGTCCAGACCATCGACGATCCGGCCAAACTCGGCGATACCATCGCTGCGGCGCTGTCGTTGAAACTCGTCGACAAACAGTCGCTGCTCGAGATGGAGCAGCCCGCCAAGCGGCTTGAAAAACTGCTCGAGTTAATGCAGGCGGAAATCGAAATTCTGCAGGTCGAAAAAAAGATCCGCACCCGCGTCAAGAAGCAGATGGAGAAGACGCAAAAAGAGTACTACCTCAACGAACAAATGCAGGCGATTCAGAAGGAGCTCGGCGAGCGCGACGAGTTTAAGAACGAGATTCAAGAAGTCGAAGACAAGATCAAGAACAAGAAGATGTCCAAAGAAGCGCACACCAAAGTGCGCAAGGAGCTCAAGAAGCTCAAGATGATGTCGCCGATGAGCGCTGAGGCGACGGTGGTGCGCAACTACATCGACTGGGTGCTGTCGCTGCCTTGGGAAGAAAAGACGCAGGACAAACTCGATGTGCCGGAAGCCGAGCGCATCCTCGACGAAGATCACTACGGACTCAAGAAGGTCAAAGAGCGCATCCTCGAGTACCTAGCGGTGCAGGCACTGGTGAAAAAAATTCGCGGGCCGATTTTGTGTTTGGTGGGACCGCCCGGCGTTGGCAAGACTTCGCTGGCGCGCTCGATTGCGCGCGCCACCGCGCGCAATTTTGTCCGGCTGTCTCTCGGCGGCGTGCGCGACGAGGCGGAAATTCGTGGCCATCGTCGTACCTACATCGGTGCGCTGCCCGGAAAAATCATCCAGTCGCTCAAGAAAGCGGGATCTAACAATCCGGTGTTCTTGCTCGACGAGGTTGATAAAATGTCAACCGACTTCCGCGGCGACCCGTCGGCAGCGCTGCTCGAAGTGCTCGATCCGGAGCAGAACTCGACCTTCAACGATCACTACCTCGACCTCGACTACGACTTGTCGGACACCATGTTCATCACCACCGCCAATTCGCTGCACTCGATTCCGGTGCCGCTGCAAGATCGCATGGAGATCATTCAGCTGCCGGGCTACACCGAGTGGGAAAAAGTGTCCATCGCTGAGCAGTATCTGATTCCGAAGGAAAAAGAGGCCAACGGCGTCGCCGACGTAGAAATTGATTTTCCCGAGGCGACGACGCGCACCGTAATTCACCACTACACCCGCGAAGCCGGAGTGCGCAATCTTGAGCGCGAAATCTCGACGGTGCTACGCAAAGTGGCCAAAGATGTGGTCAAGAACGGCAAAGAGACCAAGTTCAAAATCACACCGGCCAACGTGCCCAAATATCTCGGTGTACACAAATTTCGCGCCGGCAAAGTCGAAGAGCGCGACGAGATCGGCATGTGCAACGGCTTGGCGGTGACCATGCACGGCGGCGATATCTTGCCGTCGGAAGTGTCGGTGATGCCGGGCAAGGGCAAGCTGGTGCTCACTGGCAAACTGGGTGACGTGATGCAGGAGTCGGCGCAAGCGGCGATGAGTTACATTCGTTCGCGCGCCGAATCGCTTGGGCTCGACCGCGAATTTTACGCCAAAGTGGACACCCACATTCATTTTCCCGAGGGCGCGATACCCAAGGATGGCCCCTCGGCTGGCGTCACCATGGCGACCGCGTTGGCCTCTGCACTCTTGCGCATTCCCGTCCGTCGTGACGTGGCGATGACTGGCGAAGTCACGCTGCGCGGGCGAGTGTTGCCGATCGGTGGCCTCAAAGACAAGGTCCTCGCCGCGCATCGTGCAGACATTTTCACCGTCATCATTCCCAAAGAGAATCGCAAAGACCTAAAAGACATTCCCAAAAGAGTTCTCAAAGTGATGCGGGTGATCGCGGTTGAGCACATGGACGAAGTCCTGCGCGCTGCACTGGTGCTCGAGCAGCCCGAGAATTTCTTGAACGAGCCCAGCCAGTCCGGCGATTGGCGCACTGCCCCGGCACGACCCACCACCCCGACCGAAGCGCCGATCCCCGACTCCACCCATTAGCCATCTGTAACCGTTCACCGGGGGACGTTCCCGTTCGCCCTCGCGCTCGGCGCATTCGCGCCGGCTCGGTCCGAACCCCCTCGTCGGGCAAAGCCCGCCGAGCCTCCCCCCCGCCGCGCGCTAACCGCGCGAGTTTCGGATGGCGATCAACAACGCTCAGCGCGTTTCTCGTCGAGAACTGAAAAACTTGACCAGTCAACATTCTATGCGTGCGCCGTGAACGGTTACAACCATCTGTTCTGTTGCATGCCCGATTGCGGTCGGCGCACCTTCTGCTATTGTCGCGCGCCAAATGGCAGAAGACGATGAAAAAAATGGGGAGCGTAAGCCAGGCGCCAGCGGGTTTCAGCTTTGGGTCGCGGAAAATTGGGAGGGTTGGCTGAAGCAGGTGGGGCTGATGGCGCTGCTGTTGGCGGCGTATTTGGTCTACAAGTTCGACCTGATTTCGGAATCGGTCGCTGGCACGCTGGCGGTGCTGGCTCTGCTTACCGTTGCTTTTTTGGCGACCGCGCTGCCGGCGCGAGCGCTGGTGCGTTCATCGCTCGAGCGGCGTTTTTTTTACTTGCTTACAGCGCTGTGGCTTGGCGGCACGGCCTATCCACCACTGCGGGCGACGCTGCGGCCGGCGCCACTCGGTGAGGTTCAGCTTACCGCGACCAAGAAATCGCAGACCCTCGATGTGCCGAAAAGCGGGCCATTCGAGGTTGTGGTGCGCGGCCAATTTGCCGAAGGGCGTGCGGATGCCGAAGCGCGTTACCATCTCACCGTCGCTGCCGATGATCAATCCGAAGAAGTAGAGGGCGCGCTTAAGCGGGAGGTGGTGCGGCTACGCGTCGGCCGACGCGGCGGCTCGACCCAGCAGCTGCAGCAGCACACCGAGGAGAATCATCTTCTGCGCCGGGTGCGTGGCACCCATCTGGCCATTTCTGTCGATGAAGTCGATGCGCAATTGCTCGGCGGACTGACTGTAGTTGTTCACAAAGGCCCGTTGCCGAATGAGATTTTTCTCTCTCTGTCTGTGATCGCGCTTCTGCTCGCACTTTATCTTGACGGCACGTTGACCGACACCCGTGGCAAGGCGAAGAGTTATCTAACAGTGGGAGTCGGCGTGCTGGCGGTGTTTGCTCATCTTTATCCGCAGATGGCCACCTCGCATAATTTGGTCAGCCAGGCGATTTCAGAGGGAGTGCGCGCCGGTCTCGTGGGTGGCCTCGGCGGCTGGTTGTGCGGCGTGATCGCTCGCGTTGTCTTGCGACCGAAAACAAAAAAGACGTAGAGACCGAACGCTATTTCTTTTTTTCGTCGAACCCGGGCTCGACGTAGATGCGCACCAGTTCGGGGATGGCGGTGCGGAGTGCTGCTTCGAGTTCGTTGATCAGAACTTCGAGCGTCTTGACGTCGAGCGTCGGCGTAAACGAGAGCTTAAGTCCGGCCATGACTTCGCGTGGGCCAAGATGAACAGTGCGAATGTGGACCACCGAAACAACATCGCGGGCACTTGCAGCGATGGCAAAGATCTTGTCGCGCTCGCTCTTGGGCATGCTGCGTCCGATGAGCAAGCGCTTGCTGTCGCGCGCCAAAAATCCTGCAACCGAGATGAGGGCGACGCCGACCACCACCGATGCGGCGCCATCCCACCAGACGCGCTGGGTGACCTCGGTGAGCACAACTCCGAGCAGCGCGACCGCGAGGCCGAAAAGTGCCGCCAGATCTTCGAACAACACTGTGACCACGGTGGGGTCGCGGGTTTCGCGCAACGTTTCACGGAGGCTGCGGCCAGCTTGGAGATGGCGAAATTCGGTGAGCGCTACTTTGCAGGAGTAACTTTCGAGCAGGACAGAGACGCCGAGTACGATGTAGGCAGACAGCGGATTGCCCAGTTCGCTTTCGTCGCCATGAAGGATCTTGTGTATCCCTTGGTGCACCGAAAACGCGCCACCCACAGCAAAAATGCAGAGCGCTACGATGAAGGTCCAAAAATAAGTTTCAGGTCCATAGCCAAATGGGTGTTCATCGTCGGCGGGGCGGTTCGAAAATTTGACGCCGAGCAACAGGAAAATCTGGTTGGCAGAGTCGGCGAGCGAATGACAAGCTTCGGCGAGCATCGCGGTTGAGCGCGACAAGAAAGCGGCCGCGAACTTGCAGATCGCGATCGCGACGTTGACCGCCAGTGCGGCAATCACTACTTTGGCACTGCCGTCGCCCGGTTTGTCGGTGTCGCTCATGGCAGTAGCTCGTCGAGTACTTCGTCCAAAATCAACGGCGAGAGGCCGCCGCCGCCGAGAAGGTTGACGATGCGCTTTTTCGAAGCGCGCACCACTCCACCGTCGGGAGAAAAAGCGACGCCGAGATTGGTGTAAGCCGATAGGTCGGCGTAAAAATCGTCGACGGAGAGATCGGCACGAACCATCTTGGTACGTTGCGCGTGGACCAACGCTTGGGCCACCCAGGCGTCTTTGTCGGAGAGCGCAAAATCGACCAACTCGCTCCAGCTCACTCGCCGGTTTACCGCCAACAACGCTTGCAGTCGCGCCTGCGTGTCCGCCTCGTCCAGATCGGTGCCGAGGAAGACCCCCTTGCCGCCGTAGTCCCAGCTGCGCTTGAGAACCAAGTACTCGCGGTGGGTGCGCACAAATTCGGCCAAGTCGTTTTCGCGCTCACCCGTCGGACTCCGCGTCGCTTCGTGGTTGAGCACGCGGGTCCATGGCAAACGCGCAATCGCGGCCTGCTCTTCGTCGGAGAGCGCCAGCCGCACCTGCGATTCGCCGCTGGCGGCTTGCGCCAACAGGCCGAGCATTCCTTTGACCTCAAGGTGGCTGCAGACGGGATTGAAGACGAAGAAGGATTCCGGTGCCAAACACATCTTGGCAAACGTGCTCGTCTCTTCGAGACGCCGCGCGAAAATGTGGCGGTAAAAAAGATCAGGGCGCTGGCCGCGCACTTCGGCATGGCCGCCTGCGATGGAGATCTCCTCTGGCTGCACCAGTAGAACGCGCTGGCCGAGGGTTTGCCAGCGTGTCGCATAGTGTAGAAGCTCACCCACTTGGGCGTCGCCCGCGCGCGCGACAATGGCGATGAGCAGCGTCGATTTTTGGCCGCCGAGCCGCTGATAGTGCTCGAGCAGCGACTGCAGCAGATCGTCGCTGTTGCGCCCATTTTTTTTGATCAGCGAGTCGGTCTTCGCCGCCAAACCTCGAACGTTGGCGATCGAGCGAATCAGCGCATCCGCGACGATATCGGAGTAGCCCTGCATGGCTGGAATGGTCGCGTTCAACTCAAGCGCGCGCGGTTCATCCTCTTGGTCGACGAGAAAATCGACACGGCAGGTGGAGCTAAAGGCAGCGCTGCGCCAGGTGCTGTCGAGTGCGCTGCGCTCAAATGGAGTGAGTGCGCCGAATAGTTTGGCCCGCAGCGCAGCAGTACTCTCATCTTGCATCAGCCCTTCGGTCAATTTGCAGAGCGCGCTGAGCAGCGCTTGCGCCTGTAAAGAGAGTGATTTTCGCTGCGCGCGTGAAGTCACCGTCGGTGTCAGCAGCACCGGAATCGCCACCTCATTTCCCTCCGGCGTCACGATGTAAGCGCCCGATCGGCGCGCCGCTTCGGCGTAACCTGCACCGAGCGCACGTCTGGCGTCGAGCGGTAAACTCTCCAGCCACGGATGAAAAGACCGCATGGCTCTTTCTTATCATGACTTCGCTCTCTGCCCATTCCCGCAGACGCGGCGAAATCGTCGACACCGCGCCGCTTGAGGTTACCCGATCCGCAAGACTTCATTCACGTCTCACCTTGCGGAAGGCTATGATGCCGCGGTGGTCTACCTTTTTGACATTGATGGCACACTCATCGGCAGCGACGGGGCAGGAAGGCGAGCGCTTGATCGCGCGTTTTTCGAACTCTGTGGCGTGGAGCAGGCGCTGGCGCAAGTGACGCTGCACGGCAATACCGATCCGTTCATTGTGCGCGATGCCTATCTTGCCCATCTCGGCCGCCCGCCCACCGAGCGCGAAATTCAGGCAATCCTCGAGCGCTATCTTCACTACCTTGAGCAAGAAATGGTGACTTGCGCCTACCACGTCAAACCGGGCGTCGAAGCAACTCTTGACTTACTGTCGACGCGGGAGACGTGGATCGGGCTTGCGACCGGCAATGTTCAAACTGGCGCGCGTCTCAAACTTGAGCGCGGCGGGCTGTGGCGGCGGTTTTCATTTGGCGGTTTTGGATCGGACGCAGCCGAGCGCGGAAAATTGGTCCGCGTCAGCATCGGGCGCGCCGAAATGCTGGCACAGCGAAAGTTTTTGCCTGAAGAGATCTTCGTCATCGGTGACACGCCGCGCGACATCGCCGCAGCGCACGCTTGCTCAGCCCGAGCGATCGCGATTGCGACCGGTCCCCACTCCGTCGAGGAACTACGCGCGGCCGATGCTGACCAGGTGTTTTCGACGATGACGGAGTGGCAGCTTACGCTGTAATCAGCGAGGCGCAGAAAGCGAACGCAACAGTGAACGCGCCAGCGGCTGCTTCACCCCCGCTTTGATGGGCAGGCCTCCGAGCTCGCGGCGCGCCGGATAATTTTCTCGATACTCGCGAAAGGCGCGGCCACGTTGGCTCTCGGGCAGCAGCATGATGGCGCGCAGCGCTCGGTCGTCTTCGACAATGGAATAGAATGTTTCGATCGCACCGCGGAAAGCGGAGAGATCGTCGAGTGTGTCGTCGAGGATAATCGTTTCCACCGAGCGCGGCGGCAAATGCTCAACTGCCTTCCAGGTCGGTGGGATTCCGACAAAACCGCACGCCGCGTCATAGATCATTTGAGTTCCGCGCACTTTGCCATCGAGTGAATGGCCAGCGATGTGCGGCGTGGCGAGAAGCGAGGCAGCGATAAAATTGGCATCGGGCGCCGGCTCACGCTCAAACACATCGAAGACGCCTTGCAAACTTCCGCTGCGCAGCGCCGGCAGCAGAGCCGAAGAATCGATCACTTCGCCGCGCGACGCGTTGATGATCAGTGCACCGGGACGGAGGATGGCGATTGTTTTTTCATCGAGCAAATGAAAAGTAGCGTCTTGGCTGTCGCGGTAGAGGGGCACGTGAAAGGTAACTACGTCACATTTTGGCAAGAGCTCATCAAGACCGACAAAGTCTCCGCCCTCGCGTCGCTGGCGTGGCGGATCGCAAAGCAGAGGAGGGCGGCCAAGCGTGCGACAGAATCGTTCGATGCGACCGCCGACGGCGCCGACGCCAACGATGCCGATTTGCAACTCGGTCGGATCGAGTTTGGCGACCGCACAGCCGTGAAAAAGCGCGGCGGCAAACCATTCCGCCACCGAAGCGGCATTCGATCCCGGCGCCGAGGCCCAGGTGATGTTGTGTTGGCGGAAATAGTCGAGGTCGAAATGGTTGGTGCCGATGGTGGCAGTGGCGACAAAGCGAACCCGACTGTTCTCGAGCAGTGCCTGGTTTACTTTGATGGTCGAGCGCACCAAAAGCAGATCGCAATCGCGCACCTGCGCGGCGTTAATTTCCGACGAGCGACAGGTGGCCACCTCACCGAAAGCCGAGAAGGCCTGTTTGACGAAAGCGATGTTGGCATCGGCGACGATGTTCATGGGTTGAATCGGTAGCCCACCCCGCGCACGGTCTCGATGTGATGCGGATGGTCCGGGTCGGTTTCGATTTTGCTGCGCAGACGGGCGATGAAATTGTCGACGGTACGTGGCGTGCCAAAGTGATCGGCGCCCCACACCGTTTGCATCAACTGCTCGCGCGAAAACACGGTGCCGGGGTGCTGAAAAAAATGGTGAAGCAGATCGAATTCGCGCGCCGTCGATTCGAGTTCGACGCCGTCCGACAGTAGCCGGCGCCCCTCGAGATCGAGCGTGATGCGGCCAAAGGTCAGCTGTGCCGAGGCTTGGTGGATCCGGCGTCGCCTCAGCGCAGCCCGAATGCGGGCCACCAGCTCGGCGACGCTAAACGGCTTGGTCACGTAGTCGTCGGCGCCGAGCGACAGCGCCAGCACCTTGTCGCTCTCTTGATCTTTGGCCGACAACACCACGATCGGAGTGTCGTGATCGACTTGGCGCAGCGTGCGGATGACTTCGATGCCGCCGATTTTGGGCAGCATCATGTCGAGTACGATCAGGTCGGGTTTTTGTGAGCGCGCAAATTCGATGCCCTCTTCACCGTCGTGCGCCGCGATCAATTGAAATCCCTCAAGCCCGAGATTCATCTGCAGGCCGCGCAGAATCGACGGATCGTCTTCGATGAGCAGAAGTTTTTCAGCCACGAGGTTGTAAGCAGTTAACGAGAATTGCCAACCGCGGGCAAGTGAATATGGAAGGCGGCGCCTTTGCCGAGGTCGCTGTCGACGACGATGCGGCCGCCGTGCGCGCGCACGATGTGGTAGACGATCGACAGTCCAAGTCCGGTGCCGGCGACATTGGGCCGCGCTGGATCGACGACGCGATAGAATTTTTCAAAAATGCGGCGCTGCTCCTCCTTGGCGATACCGGGGCCGTTGTCGCGCACCGTAAATACCACCTCTTTGGGACGGGCCTCCACCGACAACACGATTTTCTTTTCGCCTGCGCAATAGCGCACCGCGTTCTGCAGCACGTTTAACAGCGCTTCGCTCATCGCCTCGGCGTCGACTAGGATCGTCGGCAGCGACGGAGCGATGCGCTGCTCGAGCGCAACCGGACCATCGGCCTGCAAAGTGAGTTGGGTTTGCAGCGCGGTCACCGCTTTTTTCACCACCACCTCGGGCGTGATCGCCGCCGGTGCATATTCGCGTTTGCCCGCTTCCATCTTGGCCCAGCCGAGCAAGCGCTCGACCAACGCGGACAACCGATCGGTCTCTTTGCCGAGCACTTCGAGACATTCGCGCTGACGTTCGGCGTCGATTTTTCCCGACGCCAAGGTCTCGACAAACATGCGAATCGAGGTCAGCGGCGTACGCAAATCGTGACTGACGCGCTGGACAAATTCGCTCTGCAAATGCGCCAGCGAAGCGCCGCGACGCAAGATGGTAAATGTCGCGGTGATGCCGGAAATCAGCGTCACTGCGAGGGCCAAAATCAGAATGCCAAACAAATAGTCGAGCGAGCGGTGGCCGAACACCAGCATCAGCACACCGACGCTGATGATGAGCAGGCCGGGCAACACCGCAAAGCAAAAGATCAGCAGGCCCACCAGGCGCACCTGGCCGACAACCGCATCGTGACGCACTGCAGTAGAGGACATGGGGGAACTATTATGGGGCGATGACAGCGCGGTGACAATCGGGTGCGAAACTTGATGCATGGACAAAGTAGTCGATCACGATCACCGCATTCACTGGGCTGTGTCGTTGCCATTTTTCGGGGTCCATCTTGTCGCTCTGGCGGCGTTGGTGGTGCCGTTTCATTGGGCCTATGTAGGTGTAGCGGTGGGGCTGTACTACCTGCGCATGTTTGGTATCACCGCTGGCTATCACCGCTATTTCGCCCATCGTACGTTCAAGACCAGTCGCGTGTTTCAATTTCTACTCGCCTGGCTTGGTGCTTCGTCGGCGCAAAAAGGCGTGCTGTGGTGGTCGGCGCACCATCGCAATCATCACAAATATTCCGACTTGCCGGGCGACGCGCACTCGCCGGTGCGCGAAGGTTTTTGGTGGTCGCATGTTGGCTGGATCTTGGCGCCGCGCTATGAAGAGACCGAGTGGGATCGGGTGACCGACTTGAGCAAATTTGCCGAACTGCGCTGGCTCAATCGATACCACTTGGTGCCGCCGTTTGTACTCGCGCTAGGCTTGCTGCTCATCGGCGGCTGGCCGCTGATGATTTGGGGCTTCTTCGTCTCGACCGTGCTGCTCTGGCACGGCACCTTCACCATCAATTCGCTGTCGCACGTGTTTGGCAGTCGGCGCTACCAAACCACCGATGACAGCCGCAACAATGTTGTGCTCGCGTTACTCACCATGGGCGAAGGCTGGCACAACAACCACCACCACTACATGAGCTCGGTCAATCAAGGTTTCTACTGGTGGGAAATCGATATGAGCTACTACATCCTGCGTTTGCTAGAACGACTCGGCCTGGTTTGGGACCTGCGCACTCCGCCGCAGTCGGTACTCGTCCTTCGACAGGCTCAGGATGAGCGGTTGGCCATCGCTCGTTGGTGGACGAGCGGCTAACCATGCCCGCTCATGCTGAGCGGAGCGCGAAGCGCGGAGTCGAAGCACGTCCCTCGTCCGATAAGTGATCGCGCTCCAGCAGATTCAGACCATCACTAAGTAAGGTCGTATACTGTGAGGGAATGAAGGCTGTGGCACGCGCAGAAGTCCAGCATATTTCGCCGCACGGCATTTGGGCTGGGGATCCGTCAGTTTT
This sequence comes from Myxococcales bacterium, assembly GCA_023248835.1. Taxonomy (GTDB): domain Bacteria; phylum Myxococcota_A; class Polyangia; order Palsa-1104; family Palsa-1104; genus JAHFDU01. The sequence goes on from JAHFDU010000119.1 coordinate 10,411, forward strand.
ATCGTGGGCGTGGGCGTGGGCGTGGGCGAATCAGCGACGGAAAACGGCCATGCACCGTGGGAAAATGCCGCGCTGGTGTTTTGTCGATGTGGCACCTGTTTTGAGTCGTCACATGTGTCTTGCATCACCGTCGGAAGAGAGAACAGATT
>JAHFDU010000120.1 GCA_023248835.1 Myxococcales bacterium
CCGATCGCGTCGTCGCAGTGACGTGGCGACTCACTCACCCACGGAGGTAGCACTCAATCGAGCCACGGCGGTGACCGGGCCGCCGTGGCCGAGACCGAGACCGAGACCGAGACCGAGACCGAGACCGAGACTTAGGCGGCGGCCGAGACCGAGGTGGTGCTGGAGCCCGTGCACCGAGGCGGTGGGCCGGTTCCGTGAAACCGCAAAAACTTCGCCCGCGGCAAACCGCCAGGCTGCGCCGCGAATCCGGGGAGAGGAGAGCGGAGTTATGGTCATTGCCGCAGACTTGCTGTCCAGGCGCACGCTGGACTACGATATCCGGATGGACGTGTTGGTCGCAATCAAGCGGCTGATTGTTGCGCGGCGAGTCGAATTCACGCTCAAGGCAGAGGAAGAGCGTCTGAGCGATGGCTTGTCCATCGAGGAGATCTTCGAGTCGATCGTCAACGCCAACGGGCTGAAAAAGGTGTTACGATCCCGTTCGTTGGCGCGGACTCGTGCCGATGAAAAGCTGTACATCATCGAGAGTCCGAGTTATTCGGGAGTTTGGATCTACACCAAAGGTACGATTCGTCGAAAAGACGGTCAGGAGGTTTTTTATGTCCTCGTCTCTGCGAAAATCGCCGAATAGACGACCAAGCCACGGCGCCTGTCCGACGTGCGGAAGCGCCCGCGTGGTGGCCGTTGTCGAACAGGTTGCGCTCCGGATTCGTGGGCAGTCGATCCGATTCGATAAGATACCGCATGAAAAATGTGAAAGCTGCGGCGAGCGGTTGTTTGGAGTGGAAGCGAGCAAGCGATTCGACCTGGCGCTGTCGCTGCGCAAGCGCAATCGCGCCGCATAGCTGAAACAAGCATGCTAAATTTCCGATAACCAGTGCGGTTGATCACTGACAGGCCGAAATTGCTCATGCAGGATGGCGGCCATGCGACAGCTCATGCGGCGGTTTATTTTCTTGGGCCTTGCGCTCCCGATCGGGGCGTGCGGCGGAAATACCCATGTGGTCACGCTGGCCTCCGTACGCGCAACCGCCAAGGTGAGCCTTGATCGCACGCAAGACTACCCGACTGTAGGCTCACGCAAAACTACCCGACTGTAGGCTCTGGTGGCGCCGGCGGCTTCATCGAATTCGAAGATCCCGAGACAAAGTGTTCAGCTTTCAGCTGTAGCTGCCCGGTCCTCGCGCCCGAAACGCGAGTCACAATCGACGGTCGCGCGGCGGAGCTCTCGCGGGGTGGCGAAGGTCGCCCAGAAACGGTTGCGGGAGCGCCGGGTGCCTTCAGCCGCTGCGCACGTTGCGGAGGCGAAATCGAGCGCATTCCTCTCGACGATCTCGAGCTACTCGCTGCACCCGCGATCGTGGACACCTCATGAGGCACATCTCGCGGTCTTGCGTCTCGCCGAAAATCGGCCGTGCAATCCGGCGGGCCGCGCCTTGTGCAACCGGCGATTTTTTCGTGCTCAGACCCGACGCTGCCAGCTCCGCCGAAGCGAAAATCGCGCCTCAAACGCCAGTCACTCCGCAGAAGCCGCGCTCAACACTCGATATCCCTAGCTCCCGCGCCACCCGTCGCATCGACTCTCCCAGAACCAGTACCCGGTGCTTCACCACACAGACCTCTTCCATTAGCAGCATCCTCCCAGCCGGACCTGTCGCTGCCTTCTCGGCAACTTATTCCAGCCCTTTTCGGGTGGCCTACTTTCACGCTGCTATTTGGTAGAGTTTCAGAATGCCATCATCAACAACGTCAGCGCCACTCAATATAGCCGAAGGCGCTGGCCGTCTCACAGCAGCAGACGCGGCTCGGCATTACGGAATCGCGCGCGGCTCAGCAATGGAATGTGCACGAGCGCTCGACGTCTGCCGACTCACGTCGAATCACCAGCGAGTCACAACACCAACGGGGCTGCGCGCTGCTCGAGAGAGAAGTCGGCAGGCTGACTCGCATGTGTCAGCGACCCGACGAAGAACCGATCGTCGCCGTCGCCGTCGCCACTGCTGTTCCCCGCCGGCGCTACGCGGCACCACATGCTTCGGCGCGCCTGCGAGCTCTTTGTGTCCACGGCGTGTGACGAGCTGAAGTTGCAGAAAGGCGCACCGCGCCTCTGACAAACGCGTCGATCACACTCAGTCCATCAGGTTTTCCCACGCCCAGCGACCGTTGCGAGTGTGCGTTCCAGACCAGAAAGTGCGACCGGGAAACGGGTCGGGAAATACGCATCGGTCCCAAGTAGCTTCGCTCTCGAACTGCGGCGAGTACCGAATCGAATAACCCGCTTCAAGCAGGACCGGCAGGGATTGATCCGCGAACGTTGGCATCTTCTCTCCACGTGACAGTTCGGGACAGTTGGTATCCGCGCAGGCGCCCAGTCTTTCGCAGTAGCGCTCGGCATCGGTGACGCGTGCATGCGCGATGGCCATCACCAAAGGAATGTTCGCGCACGGAATCGCGAAGAGCAGCGCCCATTGAGCAACTCCAGCACCACCGATGCTGTCAAATCAAAGATGTGCCGGTAATCGAGCAGTCGAGTACGGGCACGACGACGTGCAGATGCACGTGTAGGGGGCACGTGCGCCGCTGCCCCCCATCGCGTGGCGTGCTCCTAGCTCCCTCGCGCTCCGCCTACGCTACCCGTCGAATGCCAGTCATGGTAGGCTGCGGTCTTCGCCCACGAGGAGAATTCATGCAGATCGGCGGCCGATATCGACTGCGACAGCGCATCGCCGAAGGCGGCATGGGCGAAGTGTGGTTGGCGTGGGACGAAGGGCCGGGCGGTTTTCGCAAAACAGTGGCAGTCAAGCGCATGCTGCCGGGATCAGACGCCTATCTCGACTATTTTCGCGCCGAGGCCCGTCTGATGGCGCGGCTGCCGCACCCCAACATCGTTCAGGTGCTCGGTTTTGTGCTCGACGAAGAGGGGCAGCACAATATTGTGATGGAGTATGTCGAGGGGCTGGACTTGCAAGCGCTTTTGCAAGAGGAGCGCGGCCAACTCTCGGTCGAGATGGCGGTCTACATCGCTTCGGAGCTGTGCAAAGGCCTCGACTTTTTGCACAACGTACGCGTCGACGGCAAGCACGCGCAATTGGTGCATCGCGACATCTCGCCGCACAACATCCTGATCTCCTGCAACGCCGAAGTGAAGATCACCGATTTCGGAGTCGCCAAGGCGTCGCTCGATTGGCGCAAGCGCACCGAGGGCAATCAGTTCCGCGGCAAATTCTGCTGGTCGCCTCCAGAGGCGTTCGAACAGATCGAAGTCGATCACCGCATGGACATCTACTCTGCCGGAGTGGTGCTCTATGAAATGCTGGCGCATCGTCAAGCGTTCCCGGGCACGACGCAGCAAGCGATCGCCAAAGTACTGGCCGGTCAGGTCGAGCCACTCGAAACCCTCAATCCGCTGGTCAACCGATCACTTGCGCAGGTGGTGGCGCGCATGATGCATCGCGATCGAGAGCAGCGATTTCCGTCGGCCCAAGTGGCACGTTTGGCGTTGTGCGACGCAATGCCAGCTGCGGCGCTCGGCGACGAAGCGATCAAGACGTTTGTGCGCGCTGCTGGTGCGCGCTCACGCCGCCTGACCAGTCCGTTTTTCTTGCCGGTCGGCGCTGACGCGAGTCCGCTACAGACGATCGATCCAAGCGGCCACACGGCGCCGCTGCGCCGCTTGACCGAAGTGCTGCCCGTCGACGGGGCCGCCTGGATCCTGCCAAAAGAGAGCGACGCCACACCCTCGGAAATCAAGCTGGCCGTACCCCCGGCGCGAACCGAGATCGCTGGCCGACGGATTGGCCGCCCCGGCGATCGAACCGCGCAACTAGGCGATCGCCGGGCGTCGGCCAAGCCGGTGCCAGAGTTTATTCCCGACGAGCCCGACAAACATGTCTTCGTCGCCGAACGAGGCGGCGGATACGAACGCCGGCGTCGCAAGCGAGATTCGGCAACTTTGATGGTGGCTCGTTCGCCGCGCCGCGTCGGCAAAGTGTTGGCCTTGATTTTGGCATCGATCGTGATCGCTGGTCTCGGAGGAGCGGCTCGCTACTTTGCGGAACACGGGGCGCTCAAATTGCCCTGGCCACGCCATGCCCTTGAGCAGCCGAGCCGGAGCGGCGCTTCGACAGGCTCAGGGCAAGCGGAACGATGAGCGAGCGGTTCGCCGGCTATCAGATCTTAAAGCCGCTGGTTCGCGGCGGCATGGGAGCGCTCTACCAGGCCTACGACCCGAAGCAAAAACAACCAGTGCTGATCAAGCGGGTGGCGTTTCATCGCCGCAGCGAAGAGCTCAACGCGCGCTTTGAAGATGAAATTGCGATTGCGCGAAAGTTGAAACATCCACACTTGGCCCGGCTTTGCGATTCGGGCGAGGTGGAAGGTGAGCGCTATCTGACGTTTGAATGGCTTTCCGGGCAAAACCTCGACGCAATTTCAGAAAAATCGCGGCGCTACGATCGGCCGATTCCGCTCGGCGTGGCGCTGCGCATCTGTCGGCAAGTTGCAGCGGCACTTGAATATGCGCACGGCGCCGAAATTGGCTTTGTTCACCGGGATGTTTCTCCTGCCAACATCCATGTGGGTTACGACGGCACCACCCATCTGCTCGATTACGGATTGGCGCTGTCGACAGTGAAGTCGGTCAGAACACTGCCCGGTCTGACCGGAGGAACGCTCGGCTTCGCCTCACCGGAGCAGGGCCGAGGCGAGACCGTCGACGTACGATCCGATGTCTACTCCCTCGGTGCGGTACTCTGGTACCTGGTTGCCGGTACGCCGTCGCGCAATCCGTTTCACAGCTCTCCTGCACCCGGCGATCCCAACCAGACAATCGGGAAACTCTCGTCGCTGCGTCCGGTGCCTGAGCTACTCGATGAACTTTGCACCTCAGCGCTGGAGATTGATCGAGAGCGTCGGCTGCCCAGCGCCACCGATTTAGGTGAAGCGCTCGATGAGCTGCTCGAAGTCGAACCTGCAACGGCAGCCGACGTCGCGGCTTTTGTCGAGTCGCTTTTCCCCGGTAAAAAAGAGATGCAGGCGGCCGAACTCGAGCGCCTGATCACAACCGCAACCCGGCCGCGCAGGCGATCATCGACCGCGCCGCTGTTCGTGGTGGGATCGGCGCTGTTTCTGATCGCGCTTGGCGTCGGCCTGTCGCTGCGCAACCAGCGCCTGCACGACCAAGCCGATCGCGCCACTTTAGAGCGAACCCAGCCGCTGCCAACACCGCTCGCGTCCACTGCGCGCGCCGAGCCCCCAACCTTTGCGCCGCAGCCACTGAAGGCGCCAACGGCGCGAGTGGAACGCCACTTCACCCCGCCACAGCCAGAAATACGGACGACAAAACCCGCAACCACAGAGCTCCCTGCCGCAGAATCCAGATTGCGCGAAGCCCATACCTTGGCGCTGCAAGGAAAACTCGCTGCCGCATTTGAGATCTACGATGAACTACAGAGCCAGCCAGCGACGCGACCGCTCGCCTTTGCCGGGCGCGCGGAGGCCGAGTTGATCCACGGACAATACGGCCGCGCCATCGAAGCGGCGACTCGCGCGATTGATCTCGGCGCCGGTGCTTCGGCCTATCTCACCCGCGCTCACGCCAAGTTGAGGCTCGGTGAAGCGGCAGAGGCGGAACACGATTTTCGCGCGGTGTTGGCGCTCCACCCTCGCAATCGAGAAGCACGGGCAGGTCTCGAAGAAGCCGAAACCGCGGCGCGAGTAAAGTAATTATTTCGTTACATCAGCGACGATAATAGGCTAACTTAGCTAAGATGATGAAGCGGGCCATGAAAGTCGTAAAAATCGGTGATGCCAAGAACAATCTATCGCGCTATCTGGCGTTCGTCAGGCGCGGCGGCCGGATTCGTATTCTCGACCGCGAGACACCGATCGCCGACCTGACGCCTGTCGATCTGCAGACAGATGGAGGCGACGACGACCAGTCGCTGCTCGCCGATCTGGACGCGTGTGGGATGATTCGATGTGGCATCAAGGGCGCGCTTCCGAAGCTGGTCAAATTGTCGCGCAAAATGGACGCGGTCGCGGCAATGATTCTATCTCCATTCATGGTTCCGCTTGTATCGCTATCTATCCCGTGGTAACCCGCCCCGTCGTGAGTGAACTCGACAAGCCAAATCTGCGCAATTTTACCCAGGCCGAGCTGAAAGTGTTGGTGGCTGAACTCGGGTTGCCCTCCTATCGGGCCGATCAGATTTTTCGCTGGGTCCATTCACGCCAAATCGATTCGTTCGACGAGATGACTGATCTCGACAAGGCGCTGCGCCACACCCTGAGCGAGAAATTTTCGATTCGCAACCTCGACATCGATCTAGAGCAAGTGTCACGCGACGGCACCCGCAAGCTCAGATTGCGCACCGAAGACGCCCGCCTGATCGAAACCGTGCTCATTCCCGGCAACGACGCTACCGAAGAGGACGACGCCGAGGAAATCGACCCACGCGCAACTTTTGATCGCACCTGGCGAAGACCCAAGCTTACGCAATGCATTTCTTCGCAGGTTGGTTGCGCGCTCGATTGCAGTTTTTGCGCGACCGCCAAGCTCGGCTTTGGCCGCCAGCTCACCGCGGGCGAGATCGTCGATCAGGTCTATCGCGCCACCCGTCTCATCGATGCGCTGCCCGAAGACGATGTCACCCGTCGGGTTGGTTCGGACCACATTACCAACGTGGTGTTCATGGGCATGGGCGAACCGCTGCACAACTACAGCAACGTGATGCGCGCGATTGACATCCTCTCGTCTCCGCTCGGCGGCGCGATTGCGCGCCGAAGAATTACGGTTTCGACTGCGGGCTTGGTCCCGGCGATTGAAAAATTTGCGCGCGAACCGCTGCGTCCAAGTCTTGCCATTTCGCTCAACGCCACCACCGACGAAGTGCGCAATGAAGTGATGCCAATCAATCGCAAATGGAACATCGCACGCCTGCTCGAAGCGGTGCGGCTCGTACCGCTCGATCGCAAGCGCCGTATTACATTCGAATACGTGCTCCTCGGTGGCGTAAATGACACTCTTGCCGACGCACGCAGACTGCCGCGACTGATCGCGGGAATTCCGGCGAAAGTGAATCTGATCGCTTGGAATCCGCATCAAGGCGCGGCATTTTCGCGACCCAGCGACGACTCGGTCGAACGCTTTCAAAATGAACTCAAGCGTGCCGGTCTCGCGGTCTATTTGCGACGCAGCCGCGGCGACGACATCGACGCCGCCTGCGGCCAGCTGGCAGCCCGCAAGCCCGAACTACACGAATTGAGGGTAGCGCCGGCGCTTTGACCCAAGTAGCGGGTCGTGGCAGTCTTCTTGGATGGATCCGGCGCAGCGGGAGCGTGTCAGCGAAGCCGAGTATCTGGCTCGCGAGCGCGACAGCAAGGTGAGGCACGAGTTTGTCAATGGCGAGATGGTGGCCATGGCCGGCGGCAGTTTCAACCATGCACTCATCGCCAGCAATCTCGTCGGTGCGCTCGGCAACCGCCTGGCCAAAGGGCGGTGCGTCGTCCTGGGTAGTGACCTGCGGGTAAATGTTGCCGCCACCCGCTTCTACGCCTATCCCGATGTCACCATCGTTTGTGGGACGCGCGAGTTTCATCCGAGTGAGACGGGAACGCTGCGCAATCCAACTGTCATTTTCGAAGTACTTTCGCCCTCGAGCGAGCTTTACGACCGCGCCGAGAAGTTTTCCCAGTATCGAAAACTGCCGTCGCTGCAGGAGTATGTCTTGGTGTCGCAAGTCAAGCGTCATGTCGAGCACTACCAGCGCACCGACGTCGGATCGTGGACGCTGACCGAAGTCAGCGACGAAGGTACCTTGTCGCTCCCATCTGCAGGGGTAAAGTTGCCGCTCTCGGAGATCTACATGAACGTCGAATTTTCGCTGCCGTCTTCTGAAGACGCCGGCCTGTGAGTTGGGTGTCCCAGGCTCTCCCAGTGTAAGAGGATTGAGAGGCCGGGTATCACGGCATCCACGCAGTCGAAAACCTTCTGGCACTCCTCGCCCTTGGTCTTGGTACATTGAACTGCTGCGAGCGCAACTTTTGTCATCCAGTCCCCCTTCCGCTATATTTTGGCAATGGCGGTGAAACCAGGAGTCTTCGCGGAGGCGCTCAAACTTCCGCTGGCGAAGCGAGCCGATCTTGCAAGGGAACTGCTGCGCAGTCTCGAAGAGGAGCGGGGTGTCGACGCTGACGCCGCGTGGTTACAAGAGGTGCGAAGGCGCGTCGCCGAAGTGGAAGATGGAACCGTGCTTCTAAAACGATGGTCTACAGTCCGCGCCCAGATCGCCAGAGGCCTCAAGCGATCTCGCGCTGCCCGGCGCCTGACTAAGTCACGCTAAAATCAACCAAGCGGAAAACAGGGCGACGCATGACGCATCTTAATTTTGTGTTTCCACGATCGCCTGCGCTCGAAGCCGGATCTCCGTCGAGCCCGAGTCCGAGCCCAGGGCCGCAGGCCCGGAGTCCGAGCCCGGCTCTCAGATCGGGGCTCGGGCTCGCACGCGGGCTCGGGCTCGAGGAGAGATCGGATTTTGATGCGTACGCCCGTGCCAGTGACCACAGCGACCTGACGGTCCGACGGACCTTCAGCGCAGCGACAACTTGACGCTTTCGTATGGATGGATACTTTGTTCCTATGCGACTCGATAAACTCACCATCAAAGCGCGTGAAGCATTAACTGCGGCGCAGGAGCTCGCGAGCAAGACTGGACAGCCGGAGCTGTTGCCCGAGCACGTTCTATTGGCGCTGCTCGAGCAAGACGGCGGCCTGGTACCGGCGGTGCTGAAAAAAGTCGGCGCCGATGCCGCCTCGCTTGCCCAAGTGCTCAAAGAGGAGATCGATCGCTTGCCCAAGCAGCAAGGCGGGCTTGAGGTCGGTTTTTCGCGGCGCGCGCATGAATTGGTCGACGTCGCCGAGCAGGAGGCGACGCGCTTCAAAGACGAGTACACCTCGACCGAACATTTGATGCTCGCCTTTTGCGCCAAGTCGTTCGGAGCGGCCTCCGATCTCTTGAAAGTGGCCGGCGTTGACCACGACACTTTGATGAAGGCTTTGGCAGAAGTGCGCGGCAGCCAGCGCGTCACCGACGAAAATCCTGAAGGCAAGTACCAAGCGCTCGAGCGCTACACCCGCGATCTGACTGAGAGCGCGCGCCGAGGCAAACTCGATCCGGTGATTGGCCGCGACGAAGAGATTCGCCGCGCCATTCAGGTGCTGTCACGTCGCACCAAGAACAATCCGGTGATGATTGGTGAGCCGGGCGTTGGCAAGACCGCGATCATTGAAGGTATCGCGCAGCGCATCGTTGCTGGCGATGTACCCGAAGGGCTCAAGGACAAACGCGTGCTCGCGCTCGACTTGGGCGCGCTGGTCGCTGGCACCAAATACCGCGGGGAATTTGAAGATCGCCTCAAAGCGGTGCTCAAAGAGATCGAAGCTGCGTCGGGCCGCGTCATCCTGTTTATCGACGAGCTGCACACGCTGGTTGGTGCCGGCGCAGCGGAAGGCGCGCAGGACGCCGCCAACATGCTCAAGCCCGCGCTCGCTCGAGGCGAGCTGCGCTGCATCGGCGCCACCACGCTCGATGAATATCGCAAGCACATCGAGAAAGACAAAGCGCTCGAGCGCCGTTTTCAGCCGGTTCACGTCGGCGAACCCTCGCTACCCGATACACTGGCGATTTTGCGCGGCCTCAAAGAAAAATACGAAGTCCATCACGGCATTCGCATTCGCGACGGCGCTCTGGTCGCAGCGGCGCGCCTGTCGCAGCGCTACATCACGACGCGATTCCTGCCCGACAAAGCGATCGATCTCATCGACGAAGCGGCGTCGCGCTTGAAGATGGAGATCGATTCTTTGCCGACGCCGATCGACACTGCACAGCGCAAGTTGGTCGCGTTAGAAATTGAAAAACAGGCGCTCAGCAAAGAGGGCGACAAAATTTCGATCGCGCGCCGTTCTGAGGTTGAACACGAGATGAGCGAGTTGCGCGAAGAAGTCGACACCATGAAGGCGCAATGGCAGCGCGAAAAGGAGCTGATCGTGCAGCTGCGCGTCGCCAAAGAGGCGATCGATCGCGCCAGGACCGAGAGTGAACAGGCGCAACGTAAAGGCGATTTGAACCGCGCCGCGGAACTCAAATACGGCGTTTTGCCGACCTTAGAAAAACGGCTGATTGAGGTCAACCAATCATTCGCGGCGGCGCAAAAGGGTACGTCGTTCTTACGCGAAGAGGTGACCGAGCAAGACGTTGCCGCGGTGGTCGCCAAATGGACCGGCATTCCAGTTTCAAAGATGCTCGAAGGCGAAATGGATCGTCTCAACCAAATGGAAGCGCGGCTGCACAGCCGCGTGGTCGGGCAAGACCAAGCAGTGGTCGCCATTGCCAACGCCGTTCGGCGGGCACGCGCAGGGCTTCAAGACCCGAACCGTCCCATTGGGTCATTTATTTTTCTCGGGCCGACTGGCGTCGGCAAAACCGAACTCGGCCGGGCAC
>JAHFDU010000121.1 GCA_023248835.1 Myxococcales bacterium
GGCAGTGGCGGAACCGGTGCACCGAGGCGGTGGCCGGTTCCGTGAAACCGCAAAAACTTCGCCCGCGGCAAACCGGCAGGCTACGCCGCGAGTCCAGGGGGAGGAGAGCGGAGTTATGGTGCGGCGCGAGGGCTTTCGCTCAAGGCGACAGCCTGCTAGATTCGGCTGTATGTACCTTGGCAAAGTGCGCGGCACGATTGTGGCGGAGCGAAAATATGAAGGGCTTGAGGGCAGAAAATTGCTCGTGGTCGAGCCGCTCGATCATCACATGATGCCGACCGGCGAGATGCAGATCGCGGTCGACACCGTGCGCTCAGGCCGGGGCGACCTGGTGTACTTGGTCGGTTCGCGCGAGGCAGCGTTGGCGCTGGCTGAGTCCGGGCCCTGGTTTGTTCCGGTCGATGCCGCGATTGTCGGCATCGTCGATGACGTGCATGAAGCCACGACGCGAGCTGCAGCGGAGACGCGGTGAAGCTCTGCAAAGTAGAAGGCAGCGTCGTCGGCTCGGTGCACCACTCGGCGTTCGACGGCCGCAAGCTGCTCATCGTTTCACCGATCGACGAAACCGGAGCAACCCAGGGCGCGTCGTTTCTTGCCGTCGACACGGTGCAGGCCGGCTCTGGTGACACCGTCTTGGTCAACGCTGAGGGCAACGGTACCCGTCAGATCTTGAAGATGGGGCCGAACCTCCCAATTCGATCGCTGATCGTCGGCATCGTCGATGCAGTTCATCGCCATGGCTGAAATCTCCGAGCGCGCTCACCTGGCCGAAGTTGCGGTCCGGCTGCACCAAAACGGTTGGGTCGCCAATCACGATGGCAATGTTTCCTTGCGCCTTGCATCCGGCCGCTACTTAGCAACGCCGACGGCCACTTCCAAAGCGGCAGTGCGAGCCGACAACTTGATTGTGGTCGACGACAGCGGCGCCCGGGTTTCGGGCAGCGGCAAGCCGTTTTCGGAAATCAATTTGCACCTCACCGTCTATCGACTAAGAGCCGATGTCCGCGCCGTGGTGCACGCCCATCCCCGTGCCGCCACCGCGTTTGCTGTCGCTGGGCTGGCACTCGATCGGCCGTTCATCGCCGAAGCCGTGGTTTCGCTCGGACCGTCGATTCCTCTGGTGCCGTTTGCGCTGCCGGGTGCCGCCGCCGCCGAAGCCATCGCGCCGTTTGTGCGCGAACACGACGCCGTCTTGCTTGGCAATCACGGTGTGCTCACCTGGGGAGCCGATCTCGAGCAGGCCTATTTGCGTATGGAGCTGGTCGAGCATCTCGCCGCGATAGCAAGTTTGGCTCGCGGGCTCGGCGACATCCGCCCGTTGCCAGCCTCCGCATTGGCGCCGCTCATCGAGGCTCGCCGCAAAGCGGGCTTCGTCGTTGGTGCTGCAGCGCCCGCACTTGCACAAACGGTGGTCGCCTGCGCTCCGGCTCCGCTCGGTAGCAACGTCACCGTGTACGAGAGGCCAAGAAACGCGGCGAAACATGACGTCACTGCGATCATCCGCGAAGAAATCGCCCGCGCCCTTGCCGAAAAGTGAGATTACTCTAGTACGACTGCGCCGCGGAGCACCAGCCCACAAAGCACTTTAAGTGCCTCTAAGCGCGGCATACCGCTGATATCGATCAGATCTTCGATGCTTAGCACACCGTCGATACGCGACAGTAGAAACGCCGAGCGCGGATCGAGCTCGGCGTAGAGGCGGCCGTGGTGCGGGATGCCTGAAAGCGGTCCGAGCACCGCAGTAAATAGGCTGTCGAGCAGCGGTCGGTGCGCACGGTGGTGAACCTCCTCGGCGCCACCGGCCAAACGAAACAGGTCGCCGGTGAGAGCGACGCCGCGCGCCAAGTCCCGCTCCTCCAGTGCTTCCCGAATTGCTTGCGCAGTGTAGGAAGCGGTGCGGTGCTGCTCGGCCAAAAATTCGCCCTTTTGCACCTCCTGGCCGGGGCCGCGCATAAACGGATCGGTGCCCGGCGGCTCCTCAAATTCGATCGCCACGTGGCGCAGCGGCTCGAGATGATCTTCGGTCTCGGCCTCAATCACCAGCGGCTCGTCGCCCGGCAAATGTAGCTCGGGCATTGCCGACAGCGGCAGCTTGCGATCGCGAATCACTCCGGTATCGATGGAGACAAGCCCTTCTAGCGCAGCTTCATCAAGCTCCGGCACGTCGAGCGGCATCAAGTTGGGAGCGGTGGGTACACGATGCCACTCGCCCGAACCGTGACTTGGGCGAGCGGTGCGCACAAAAGTACCGGTGCGCGCCGACTCCGAGACCACGTCCTCGATCGATCCGAGCAGAGACGGGTCGGCCGGCGGATTGCCGGGAGTTTCGAAAGACAAAGCGTCGGTTACAGACGAGCTCGGCGCCACGGGCAGCTCGCCGAACGCGCTGAGCGAAGGATCGGTACGTGCGCCGTCTTCACTTCGCGTCTGTCGCAGCGATGGCATCCCAGGGCGTGTCAGGCCACTGCGCGCAGGGGTAAGTGGAGTCAGTTTCCAATCGCTGCTCGCAGCCGCTTTTTCTGCCCCCACATCCACTTGGGCGAGCGCTTCATCCTTCTGCAGACGGCGCACCCAGTCGAGGCAGGCGCGGGCATGGCTGTTGTCGGGCTCAAGCTTCAGCGCAGCGACAAAATCCGCCTCCGAAGCCGGCAGCTCACCAGAAACGTAGCGGGCGATGCCACGTTCAATGAGTGCCTGTGCCGATCCCTGCTCTACACTCACGTTCATGCCTTGGTTTTCGCAATCACGCCGCGAAACATATTGAGCGTGCGGCCGAGCGACTCGGTGGCGTCACCGAGTGTCGGAACGTCGTGCATCGCGATCGCTTTCTGTGCGCGCTCCATCAGCGAACGCGCTTTCTTGATTGCGTCCTGGCCGAAATCAGCACCGGCAATCGCGGTCTCGACCCGGGGAAACAGCGTCTGCATTTCGTCGATCAATTTCTCCGCCGCCTGCTTCTGTTTTTCAAACGCTTCGTTGGCTTTTTGATCGACCAAGTAGTCGCGCGACTCCTGCACCATCTGGCGAATTTCTTCTTCGGTAAGTCCCGAAGTCGCGGTCACCGTGATCGCCTGCTTCTGACCGTTCTCGAGATCCTTGGCCGAAACACTGACGATGCCGTCGGCCGAGATCTCAAACGTGACTTCGATGTCGACCGCGCCTTTCGCCGCACGACGCAGGCCACTCAAAATAAATTCGCCGAGCAGCTCGTTGTCTTCCGCCCGCTCGCTCTCGCCCTGCAAAACCAGAATTTTGACCGAAGTCTGGTTGTCTTTCACTGTGGTGTAAACGTGGCTGGTCTGGGTCGGCACGGTGGTGTTCTGCGGAATCAGGCTGTGAAAGTAGCCGCCCTGGATCATGATGCCGAGCGAATGCGGTGTGACGTCGAGCAGCAGCACGTCCGATTCGCGCTCGATCAGCGCCGAACCTTGAATCGCGGCGCCGAGCGCCACCACTTCATCGGGATGCACGCCTTTGCACGGCTCGACGCCAAAGAACGCCGCCACCACTTCTTGAATCTTGGGCATCCGGGTCATGCCGCCGACGAGGATGACGTCTTCGATCGCCGATTTTTCGATGTCGGCTTCAATCAGCGTGTTGCGGCAGATCGAGATGGTACGGTCGACCAGATCGGAAGTGAGCTCTTCGAGTTTTTCGCGGGTGACGGTTCTTTGTAAATGAAGCGCTTCCGATCCTTTGGAAATAATAAACGGAAGATTTATATCGGCCTCGCGTGAGGTCGACAGCTCACACTTGGCTTTTTCGGCGACATCTTTCAAACGCTGCAGCGCCATCTTGTCTTTGCGCAAATCGATCTGGTGCTCTTTTTGAAAACCGAACACCAGCCAGTCGATGAGGCGGCGATCAAAATCCTCGCCGCCCAAAAAAGTATCGCCGGCGGTCGAGATGACTTCAAAGACGCCGTTACCGAGCTCCAAAATCGAAATGTCGAAGGTGCCGCCACCGAGATCGAAGACTGCAATTTTGCGCTCAAGCTGTTTGCCAAAACCATAAGCCAGCGCTGCCGCGGTCGGCTCGTTGATGATGCGAATCACGTCGAGCCCGGCGATGCGGCCGGCATCTTTGGTGGCTTGACGCTGTCCGTCGTTGAAATAGGCGGGCACCGTCACTACCGCTTTGTCGACGGTGCCGCCGAGATATTCTTCGGCGATCGACTTCATTTCTTGCAAAATGTAGGCAGAGATTTCAGGAATCGAATACGAATGGCTGCGCAGCTCGATGCGCACGTCGTCGTGCGGTCCTTCGATGATCTTGTAGGACGCCTGCTCCATCGTCTGGCGCACCGCCGGCGAGCCCCACTTGCGACCGATCAGTCGCTTGGCGGCATAGACGGTGTGCTCGGCGTTGGTGATCGCTTGCCGCTTGGCAATGTGGCCGCAGAGTCGTTTGCCCGACTCCATGATCGCCACCATCGACGGCGTGGTCTTGTAGCCGCCCTTGTTGGGAATCACCACCGGCGTGCCATTTTCGACAATGGCGACGCACGAATTGGTGGTGCCGAGATCGATACCAATCACGCGATCAGACATGGTTTTCGCTGTTATAACATGAGGCACCGACTGGCGCGACCACTTCGTTTCACAAGCCAGGGCGTACGCATCAAACCGTCACGGCCACGGCCACGGTCAGCGACACGGACACGGATGCGGTCACGGCAACGGCCACGATCACCGCAACGAAAACATCGATAGTAAACCGCCCGACTGCGATCCAAATGCCGCAGCCGGGCGAGCACGAATTAATGAGTGAGCTGTCGATCTGCGGCCCCCTACACGCTGCGCTTGGTTCCCTCATAGGTGGCACGTCGGGCCGGATCGCTGAGCAGCTCGAAGGCCGACTTGATCGCTTGGAAGACCAAGCTAATCCGCGGCGCGTAGTCACCTAGATCGATGCCGTAGAAACGGTCGGGATGGAACTCTTTGGAAAGCCGGAAATAGGCGCGCTTGACCTCGCGCTTGTCGGCGCTGCGCTGAAGTTCAAGCAGCGTGAAGGCGTCGAGCTTGCCGAGATTGGCGTGCAAGCCATCAATCCGCGCTTTCTGCTCGTCGGTGAGCATACGCGGGCCGGTCGATTTCACCGGTTTGGGTAGCGGCTTGGATGGCGGCGCTCCAGCAACGTCGACCTTCTTGAGCGCGGTGGAAGATCGGGTGGCGTAGATTTCGGCTGCCGGAGTCAGTGAGCGCGGCCGTTCGGTCGGGCGCTGCACACCGGGCAAATCGATGACGCCGAGCCCGAACAGCCGTTTCAAGATCGCGGTGGTCAGCGTTTGATCAAACGGCACCAGCAAGAGGATGTTGGCGATCGAAGTTTTACCGTCGACGCGCGACAGCACAAAGCCCTCTTCGGCGCCGATCTCGGTGGCGGAAACATCCGCGTTCGACAATCGGGGCACCAACGAGGCCGGTCCGATTCCTTCGATCTGCCGCTCTGCCATCGCCATTTATTTTACCTTGGAGCCAAGTACATCTCCAGAATTGCTTTTTGCACGTGCAGACGATTTTCAGCTTGCGAAAATACCGCAGATTGCGAACCCTCGAGCACGGCCTCGGTGATCTCTTCGCCGCGGTGGGCGGGCAAGCAGTGCAGGACCATGGCACGCGGCGACGCTTGCGCCAGCAGCGCCTCGTCGAAGCAGAAGCCGGAAAAAGCCGCAGTCCGTGCCCGTTGCTCACTCTCCTGCCCCATCGAGGCCCACACGTCGGTCGACAGCACATCGCGCCCGCGCGCGGCTTCGATCGGCGTGCGTACGATCGAAATTTTGGTTCGCCGATCGCCCTTTTTTTTCGCGCGCTCGAGCACCGTAGGATCCGGGTCGTAACCCTCCGGACAAGCGAGAGTGAGCTCGAGACCAAGCAGCGCACAGGCCTCGATCCAGGAGTTCGCCATGTTGTTGCCGTCGCCGAGCCAAGCAAAGCGAGCGCCGCCGGGCTCGAGAGCGGAGACGCCCAATCGCTCTTGTACAGTGTACATGTCGGCCAGCACCTGGCAGGGATGAAGCAGGTCGGTCAACCCGTTGAGCACTGGCACTGGCGAAAAGCGCGCCAGCTCCTCTGCCACTGCATGGCCGAAGGTGCGTACAACGATGCCGTGGCAATAGCCACCGAGTACGCGTGCAGTGTCGCGCAGCGGTTCGCCGCGACCAATCTGGGTACCGTCGCGCACCAAGTAGACCGCGTGGCCACCGAGTTCAAACATGCCGACTTCGAAGGAGACACGGGTGCGAGTCGAGGCTTTTTCGAAAATCATACCGAGCGTGCGGCCGGGCAGCGTATGCTCAAGTTCGCTGCGGGCACGTTTGGCTTTAAGTTCGACAGTGCGTGCAAACACGCGCCGGATTTCGTCGGCGGTGAGATCAAAATGAGAGAGCAGATCCCGCTTCATCACTGTAGCGCGGCGTCGAGGGCAGCGACGCCCTGATCTAGTTCGGCTTCGCTGACGATAAACGGAGGGGCAAAGCGCACCACGGTGCCGCCAGCGACGGAAAGCAGAACGCCGCGTTCGCGAGCGCGGGCGACGATCGGTGAAGCGTCCTCGTCGAGCGCCAGTCCGCGCAAAAGTCCGACGCCACGTACACCTTTGGCGCGCGCATGTTTGGCAACCAGCGCCGACAGTTTTTTTTCTAAGTAGGATCCGCGTGCCACCACTTGCTCAAGCAGCTTTTCCTCTTCGATGGTGCGCAGGTTTTCCAAAGCAGCAGCGCTCGCCAGCGGATTGCCGCCGAACGTCGAAGCGTGTGAGCCGGCAGTGAGTGCTTGCGCGAACTCTTCTCGCGCCAAAATGGCTCCGATCGGCACCCCCCCTGCAAGACCTTTGGCGAGTGAAATCACATCCGGCGCGACGCCCGCCCTGTCAAAGCCAAACCAGTGGCCGGTGCGTCCGATGCCGGTTTGCACTTCGTCGAAAATGAGTACTGTTCCAGTTTCGTTGCAGCGCGCGCGCAGTGCTTGCAAAAAACCGGTTGGCGGCTTTCGAATGCCGCCTTCGGCCTGGATCGGCTCAATGATCACGGCGCAGGTTTTTTCGCTGATGGGGTCGAGCGCACGTCGATCATTCTCGTCGGTGGGAAACGGCACGATGCGCGCCCACTCGACCAGCGGGCCAAAACCGGAGCGATATTTTTCCTGTCCGGTCAGCGCCACCGTGGCGATCGAACGACCATGAAACGATCCTTCGAACGAAAGAATTTCCACTCGATCGCTGTGGCCGCGCACCGAGGTCTGAAAGCGTTTCGCCAATTTTATCGCCGCTTCATTGGCCTCAGCGCCCGAGTTGCAAAAAAAAGCGCGCGTCGGCCCCATTCCGCGTGCCAATTCGGTCAAGCGCGCCGCCAGCTCAATCTGCGGCGCGTTGAAAAACAAATTCGAAACATGAATCAACTTACTTGCCTGCTCGGCGATCGCTAAAGTCAGACGAGGATGGGCGTGGCCAAGCGGACAAGCCGCGATGCCAGCGGTGAGGTCGAGATATTTTTTGCCGGCGACGTCCCACACTGTCGAGCCTTGGCCGCGTGCGAGCACGATCGGCGCCTGCTTGTAGTTGGGAGTCAGTACGCGCGCCGCGGTGGCGATGAGCTCCTGCTGTCGCTTTTCGTCATCCATAGAGGTAGGACTTTAGCGGAAAATTAGACTGAAATCACGTTGCGGAGCATGACGCATACGTCTACGAAAACGCATCGACGAGGTGGGTCAGTTCGTCTCCTGCAATCGCGATAACATCGAAACGGCAAATGCGATCGCTAAGTTTGTGGCGCGCCAAGAAATGCTCAGCCGCTCGCAAGATTCGCCGCTGCTTGAGCGTAGTGACGGTCTCCTCGGGCGTGCCAAAATCGCTGCGGCTGCGCGCGCGCACTTCGACGAACACCAACGCCTCACCGTGCTCGCAGACCAAATCGATTTCGCCGCCGCGACAGGTGTAGTTGCGCACGAGTGTAGAATAGCCGCGCGCGTGTAAGAATTTTTCTGCAGCGCGTTCAGCGACCGCGCCCGCTTGGCGAGACACGAGGTTACTGGGGAGGCAATTGACTGGGATCAACGCTCGGCGCGATCAGATCAACCGAGATGCCACTGCGCTCTTTGATGCGCGCCGCTTTTCCGGCCAAATCGCGCAAATAGTACAACCGAGCCCGGCGAACCCGTCCGCGAGCGATCACTTCGATCTTGTCGATGCGCGGCGTGTGCAGCGGAAACACTCGCTCGACGCCGACGCCGTAACTGACTTTGCGCACCGTAAACGCGGCGCGCACGCCCGCCTTGGTTTTGCGAATCACCACGCCCTCGAACGCCTGCACGCGCTCTTTTTCGCCTTCGCGAACCAGCACGCTGACCTTTACCGTATCGCCGACGCGAAAGTCAGGATGCGCGGTCTTGCGCAGTTGCCGCTTTTCGACTGCCGCTAGAATTGGTGTGACATCGCTCATTTTGGCTTCCTTCGCTACTGCCCCTCAAAAGGAGCGCCATTCTGACGATCTCCGTAGAGACGGTCAAGCATAATCGCTACTGCCGAGCGCACTGAGAGGTGGTTGTAGTCCGAGCTGGCTTGAATCGGGCCGAGCCGCGTCGGGCAGCGTGCCATCACCTCATCGGCGAGTCCATGGCCAGTGCCGAACACCAAAAGCAGCCGGCCCTCAAGCGCCAAGTCACCGCACCGTGTCACCTGCTCGCTTGGGCGCGCCGCGGTAGAGACCAGATGCGGTGGCTTGCGGTCGCGGCTGATTTGCGCCACCGCGTCGTCGAGCGTTGCCACCACCCGCACCCGCTCGAGTGCCTGCCGACGAAAATCATTCATCTCGGCCCCCTCGTCACGCCAGTGGCCAAGCACGCGCTCGGCCAGCTGTCGTTGCGCAGCAACGGGATGGACAACAAAGTAGCCGCCAAGATTGTAAGTGCGGACCGAGCGGGCAATGTCATGCAAGTCGAGGTTGGTCAGCGCGGTCGACACGATGCGATGGTGTTTGTCATACACCGGATGGTGAACCAGCGCGACGTACGCATCCTCGGCACGCAATGTCACAACGTTTCCCCGTCGAGCAGACGACGATCTTCTGCGCTGAGTACCAGTTTTTCAAATAGATCGGGCCGCTGTTTCTGTGTCAGGCGCAGCGCTTGCAACCGGCGCCAAAGCCGAATTTTTTCGTGATTTCCCGAGAGCAACACGTCGGGAACCCGCATGCCACGAAACTCGGCCGGCTTGGTGTATTGCGGATATTCGAGCACGCCGGCCTCAAAACTCTCGTCGACAATCGAATCGGCGTTGCCGAGCACGCCGGGCAGGCGGCGCATCACGGCATCGATCACCACCATGGCGCCGAGCTCACCGCCCGACAAAACGTAGTCTCCGATCGACAACTCTTCATCGACAAGAGTACGAACACGATGATCAAACCCTTCGTACCGCCCGCAAACAAAAAGCAAGTGCGAATGGTTGGCCAGTCGCGCGGCATCGGCGGCCGAAAACACTTTTCCAGTCGGCGACAGCAATATCTTGTGCGCCGGACCGCGCACCGCCGCCGCTTCGAGAGCCGCACAGAGAGGCTCTGGACGCATCACCATGCCGGCACCCCCTCCGTAGGGCGTATCATCGACGGTGTTATGCCGATTGCCACTGAAGTCACGCGGATTGACAAAATGAAAAGCGATCTGACCACGCTCGACCGCGCGGCCGAGAAGGCTCGGCGACAGCACCGATGAAAACATCTCGGGAAAGAGCGTGACCACATCAACGATCATTCGGCATCCTTCAAATCAACCAAGCCGGGCGGCGGATCGCACACCACCCGCCGGGCTTTGACATCGACTGCTCGCACCATCGCATCCACCAGCGGCAACATGAATTCGGTAGCACCCTTTATCACCATCACCTCATGCGCGCCCGAGTGAAAAACCGAGGTCACTGTCCCAAGCCGCGCGCCCGCACTGTCGAACACCTCACAACCAACCAAATCATCCACATAAAACTCGCCCTCGCCAAGCGCGGGCAACGCCGCTCGATCGGCAAAGATGAACTGCCCACGAAGCAGGTCAGCTTCATCGCGCGTGTGTACACCTTCGAGCAGCACCAGAAAATCGTCGCGCTCAGGCCGCATCGCGCGCACCACAAATTCCCGCGCGCCGATGAGCAGGCGAGACAAGGTGGCGAAGGATTCTGAGCTCACACGCACGCGCAGTTCGCCGCGCACGCCGTGCGCACGCGCGACCCGGCCCACCTGCAAGCGTCCCATGCGGCTATTCGAGAATTTCGAGCACAGCGCGGCGATTGAGCTTGGCCGCCGCAGTCCAAAGCAGCGTTCGCATGGCGCGCGCCGTCCTTCCCTGCTTGCCGATCACCTTGCCTAGATCGGCTTCGGCGACCTCAAGCTCATATACGCTGGCGCCGTCCTCTTCCAGGACGTCGACGAAAACCTGATCCGGATGATCGACCATGGCGACGGCCATGAATTGAATCAGCTGCTTGAGAGAATCGTCTGCACTCATCGACAGT
>JAHFDU010000122.1:0-3525 GCA_023248835.1 Myxococcales bacterium
CCACCGCTGATAGGTCCACGCGCAGCGAAACTGTGACTCGACGAGCCGGATGCGGGAAATCCGCACGTCCGGATCTGTGGGAGCCACGGGAGAGCGATCTCCCGTGGCCACCCGGCGCCCAGCGATTCGGCGGTCATCGCCGAGCTCATAGTCGAAAGTCGCAATGCTGTGCCGATAAGCGCTCGCGATCAGGCTGCGAATGTCCTCGGCGGTGGGCGAAGACAAGTGCTCGAAGCGGATGGCGTAGTTGATTTTCGGATAGTAGATGGTGAGCGACTCGCCATCGTATGCCATCGTCGCTCCGGCATACGAATCGGGTGCCAGTACGCGAGCCAGAAATCGAGTTGGACTCTTGAACAAAATTTCTGACCGTAGATCACCGGACGCAAGCAAGCCCGTCTCAGTCATTGTGCCACGGTAGCTTTTGACCCGGGCGAGATTGCGCTGGGTGCGGGCGATCATCAGCTCGTCGGTGCATGCGGTAGAGGACAGCAGTGTGACGAGCAGAACCGTGCCGATGTTTTGTCTCATAGGTTCCCTTTTTTCGAGCGCCAATGCACGCTGTCGACCAGAAGTGCTTTCCATTCTGCGAAAGCGATTAGCAGCGGGTTGAGGGAGAGCGGTTTCCCGGCGATGCCGTAGCGTTGCGGCCGGCCAGCGTGAAAGCTGCCGAACAGTCGATCCCAGAAAATAAACACACCACCGAAATTCCTATCGAGGCAGTCGGCGTCTGCGCCATGGTGAATCCGATGATGTCCCGGTGTGTTGAAAATGAAACCGAGCAGACCGCATGTGCCGACGAGCTCAGTGTGTAGAAACGCTTGAAAGGTAAGGCTTGCCATCTGCACGCTCAAAATCATCAGTGGATCGAAGCCAAGCAGTGGCAGCGGCAGCCAGAAGAAAGCGGCCAAGAACGGGGTCCAAGTCTGCCTCAACGCTACCGAAAAATTGAAGCTCGTCGAGGAATGATGATTTTCGTGCGAGGCCCAAAGCAGCCGCACTCGGTGGCTTGCGCGATGAAAGCAGTAAAAACAGAGGTCTTCAGCGACGATGAGCAGTGTCCACTCGAGCCACGGCGAGAGAGGCGACTCACGCCCGAGATCGAACAAGGCGTGTTGGTAGATGGCGTCGTAGATGAAAAACAAAATCGGCGTCCAAACCAGCAGGATAGCGACATAGCCGGCGTACATGGCGATATTGGCCATCGCATCGTAAAGGTCATAGGGACGTCGGCGAAGGCGAAGATAGATCGCTTCGAACAGCATCAGCGCCGCCAATGCAAACAGCGCGATCGATGCCGGCTTGAGAGTCAGCTGAAATAGATGCAGCGGCGAAAAGAACATCATCGTCGCCTCTTGGGACCGGCACCGATGCCGTCGCGAAATAGGGCGGCCAGCGATTGCACCACCTCCGCGTCCGGGCGTGCTCCATACACGCCGTCGCACCAAACAGTTTGGTCAAGAGGAAGAACTGGTAAAAGCTCAAGTAGATTGCGACGAATGCAAATGCCGGATCGATCGCGCCGATTTCGCCGAGACCGCCCAAGCGATCAAAACGATCTGCCAACACGGCTCTAAATTTTTCGTCGAGGTGAGAGAACACTTCGCGGATGTGTTTGCCGTCGAACTCCACCACATCGATGTAGACCAGCTTAAAGTAGTCGCGGTACTGCTCGACGTTGGCGGCGATGGCGGTGCCCATCTCGGTCAAGTCATCGGGGAATCGGCAATTGATCAAATACTGAGTGAACGCGTTGTCCGAGCGAACCAGATGGTGAGACTGCTTGGCAATGATCGATCTAAAGATTGAGAGTTTGTCGGGAAAATAGTTGTAAAGGTTGCCGATCGAGATCTTGGCGGTCTTGGCGATCGTGCGTACGGTCACCCCATGATAGCCGAATTTGACGAAGCAGCGCAGCGCCGCCCGTTCGAAAGCAGCACGGTTCTTCTCGAGATGTTTCTGCGTTAGTTTCGGCATTGCCAGTTATAAAACGAACGATCGTTTTTTTTATTGTCCGATGTCAAGAGCGCCTTTACAACTTGCAAACTTGTACTACTTGACAGTCGAGACGTGCCGACTATAGTCCTCAGCCGCGTTTGGAAAATGCTGTGGAGTTACGTTATAAAATCAAAGAGATATCGTCGGAGGGCCTGCCGGTTACAGAGGCCATTCCGGCGGAACTGGTCGGCGAAGCGCTAAGCGGGGTCGACTGCGATCTGGGCCACTGCACCGCGCGCATTGAAGCGAGGCTGTGTGAGGTGGAAGGGCAGATCTATCTGCACGGCCTACTCAACGTCGATCTCTCGATGCCTTGTTCCCGTTGCCTGCAGGTCGCTCGCGTCGCGCTCAAGGCGCCACTCACAATCGTCTACGTCCGCGATGCAAAAGCAGACGATGACAGCAACGAGGAGCTTGAGGACGTCGATTACGCCGAGCACGACGGCAAGGTGATCGATCTGCGGCCAATGTTGCGTGAACAGTTGATTCTCGCGGTGCCGCTGGCGCCACTTTGCAAGCAGAGCTGCCAAGGTCTCTGCCCGACTTGCGGGGAGGATCGCAATCTCACCGATTGTCATCATACCGGCGAGGCGCCCGAATCAGTTTCCGAGTTGCGTTTTTCAGTACTCAAATCGATCAAGCTCGGGTAGCCTCCGAGCGTTTTCAAGCCTTTTCAAGGAAAGAGGGTGAATCATGGCGGTTCCCAAGCGACGAAAATCCAAAGCAACCCGTGACTCGCGCCGCGCGCAGTGGATGCGCAGCGTACCCAAAGCGACGGTATCGGCCTGCTCCAAGTGCCACGAGCCGAAGCTGCCGCATCGCGTCTGCGAAAACTGTGGCTACTACGGTGACCGGCAGGTGCTCGCCGTCAAGGAGACTGCGGAAGCGTAGTCGCTGCTCCGGCGTCCTCAGTGGCGCCCGGAAGTCGGCGTTGATTCGCGCTTCGCGATTCTTACCACCGCCGACAGCTGACAGCTGACAGTGGAGAAAAATCGCAAAATCGCGTTGACCCTCCCGTAAATTCGCTCTTGCAAGGAGGACTAGAGCAGGTGATTTCATGAATGAATCCAAAACTGTAGGCTGTCGGCTGTGAGCTGTCGGCGGCGCTCGGACTTTCGGGCGCCCCTGCCGGCGTCCTCATGATCACTGTCGCGCTTGATGCGATGGGTGGAGACACTGCGCCGTACCCCGAGGTGGAAGGTGCGGTAGCGGCAGTGCGTGAACAATTGGCTCGCGTCGTGCTAGTGGGTGACGAGCCGCGCTTGCGCGATGCCCTGCGCATACATGGCAAGGTTCCAGGCGAGTTAAACATCCAGCACGCGTCGCAGGTTCTGACCATGGACGACGCGCCCGGGGCTGCAGCTCGCAGCAAGACCGATTCTTCGATGCGCGTTGCTTTTGATTTGATTAAACGCGGCGAGGCACAAGCGCTGGTTTCCGCCGGCAACTCCGGCGCGATGATGGCTTGCGGGCTGTTTGTCCTCAAGCGCACACCCGGCATGGATCGCCCCGGCATCGTCACTACGC
>JAHFDU010000122.1:3535-10494 GCA_023248835.1 Myxococcales bacterium
ACGCTGCCCACCGAGAGCGGCGTCTGCGTGCTCATCGACGCTGGCGCCAACGCCGATTGCAAGCCGCACAACCTGGCGCAATACGCGGTCGCAGGCGCGCTTTTTTCTCGGATTCATCACCGCAAGATGCAGCCGAGAGTTGGCCTGTTGTCGAATGGCAGCGAAGCATCGAAAGGCACTGAGCTGACCCGCGCGGCGCATCGATTGCTCAGCGCTTCTCCCGCAGCGACGGATTTTAGCTATGTTGGCTATGTCGAAGGGCGCGATGCTTTTTCGGGCGCACTCGACGTCGTGGTCACCGATGGCTTTACCGGCAACGTTCTACTAAAAGCGTGCGAAGGAGCCGGAGCGCTGATTCTTCATCGCATGCGCCAAGAAATTTCGGCATCGAAGTTGGCGATGTTGGGCGCGCTCCTGATGCGCGGATCGCTGCGACGATTGCAACGTTCGATCGACCAAGAGGAGGTCGGTGGCGCGCCACTTCTCGGCGTCAACGGCGTGGTGATTCTGAGTCACGGCGCCTCGACTGCAAAAGCGATCAAGAGCGCGATTGGCGTTGCCGCCGGCCTTGGCGGCAGTGAGTTGCCGGCCGTTCTTGGTAGCGCGCTTGAAAAGCACGCCTCGCTCTGGGCGCGCCCGAGTCAGCCCCAATGACCGTGCATTCTTGCATTGTGGGCACCGGACAGGCGCTGCCCGAGCAAGTCCTGAGCAATGCGGCTCTCGCTCAAACCCTTGGGGTTAGCGACGATTGGATCAAAGAGCGCACGGGGATTTCCGAGCGGCGAATTTTGTCCGCGACTGAAACCACCAGCGATCTTGCTGCCGAGGCAGCGCGTCAGGCGCTCACCAGTGCGCAGCTTTTGCCGACTGCGATCGATTGCGTGATCTGCGCGACGGTGACGCCCGATCGCCCGATGCCGTCGCTGGCAGCCGAGGTGCTTGGAAAACTCGGCGCGCGTTGCGCCGCCTTTGATGTCGCCGCGGCCTGCGCCGGCTTTGTCTACGCGCTGTCCGTGGCCGATGCGTTTGTCCGCGCCGGTCAATTTCGTCGCGTACTCGTGATCGGCGCCGAAGCGCTTTCACGTGTGGTGGATTGGAAAGATCGCAACACCAGTGTGCTTTTTGCTGATGGCGCGGGCGCCGTGGTGCTGGCGCCGTCCGACGGTGATCAAGGCATTCTTTCGACCCATCTTTTTGGTGATGGCGCCGAAAGCGATCTCTTACACATCCCCGCCGGCGGTGCGCGCGAGCCGGCGTCGCTGAAGAGCGTGGAGCAGGTCCGACACACCATTGAAATGAACGGACCGCTGGTTTTCTTGCACGCGGTGAAAAATCTAGTCTCGGCTGGCAAGGAAACGCTCGCTGCAAATCGACTTTCGGCAAGCGACATCGATTGGGTGATCGCCCACCAGGCCAACCGTCGCGTGCTCGAGGCGGTCGCTGATCGCTTGGAAATCGGCTTTGATCGCTTCTTGCTCAACATTGATCGCGTTGGCAACACCTCCGCGGCTTCGATTCCGATGGTGCTCGACGACGCGGTTCGTTCGAACCGTCTTCGATCAGGAGATCGCATCTTGTTGGCGGCGCTGGGCTCGGGTTTGGTGTGGGGCACGGCGATGGTGAAGTGGTAATGAGCAACCAAGTCGCATTCTTGTTTCCCGGTCAGGGCTCGCAAAAAGTCGGCATGGATCGCGAGCTGGGACTTGCGCGCGATCGCTTCTTGGCGGCGGACGAGGTACTCGGCTTTGCGCTCTCGAAGATCATCGCCGATGGTCCCGAGGCCGAACTCACCAAGACGGCAAATGCGCAACCGGCGATTCTTACCGTCTCGATCGCCTGCGCCGACGAATTGTCGCGGCGGGGCATTCGCGCGGATGTCGCCGCGGGGCATTCTCTCGGCGAATTTTCAGCCCTGGTATATAGCGGCGCAGTACGTTTTGAAGAGGCAGTACGCCTGGTGCACTTGCGCGGAAAGTTTATGCAGAGTGCGGTTCCCGAAGGCGAAGGCGCGATGGCGGCGATTGTCGGGTTAGAAGCGCGCACGGTTGCGGACACCTGTCGCGAAGCTTCGCTCGAAGGCGACGTTTGCCAGCCGGCAAATTTGAACGGTGGCGGCCAAGTGGTCATTAGTGGTCACACGAGGTCAGTTTCTCGCGCGATGGATCTGTGCCAGCAAAAAGGTGCGCGGATGGTCAAGCTCTTGCCGGTATCGGCGCCGTTTCATTCTGGGTTGATGGCGCCGGCGGCCAGGCAATTGAGCGAAGAACTTGCGCGCGTGCATCTAGGAACGCCGTCGCTGCCAGTATTTTCCAACGTGACGGCTGCACCCCATGAGACAAGTTGCATCGCGCAGCGCTTGGTCGAGCAGGTGACCTCTCCCGTTCGCTGGGAAGACACGGTACATGCGCTTGCGTCCGGCGGAATCACCACCGGATATGAAGTTGGCCCCGGAAAAGTCCTGACCGGTCTTGCCAAGCGCATTGCCCCATCGCTTGTCATGCAGGAGGTTGCGTGGGTGTAGCCCTGGTCACCGGAGCATCGCGCGGCATCGGTCGCGCCGTCGCGATCGGCCTTGCGCAAGATGGATTTGTCGTCGGTGTCAACTATGTTCACAGTGAATCAGCCGCCGCCGCGGTCATTGCCGAAATCAAGGCTGCAGGGGGACAAGCGTTTTCAGTGGGTTTCGATGTCTCCGATGAGTCCGCCGTCGAGACCGCAATCAAAACTTTTGTCGCACAAGCAGGCGGGCTTGATGTCCTCTGTAACAACGCTGGTATCGCCATCGACGGGTTGGCGATGAGAGTTTCGCGCCAAGACTGGCAGCACACCCTCGATGTGAATTTGACTGGCGCGTTTTTGTGCTGCAAGGCGGCCTCACGCGCGCTGCTCAAGTCTCCGGCGGGAAGAATTGTGAATATTTCTTCAGTGGTGGGAGAGCAGGGCAACGCTGGACAAGTCAGCTACGCCGCGTCGAAAGCAGGATTGATTGGACTTACGCGCGCGCTCGCACGCGAATATGCAGCGCGTGGGGTCACCGTCAATTGCGTGTCACCCGGTTACATTGAAACCGAAATGACTGCAGCGCACTTGACCGGCGAGAAAAAAAGCGAGCTACTCAAACGAATTCCGCTCGGTCGTGTTGGTACGCCTGAAGACGTTGCTTCTGCAGTACGCTTTCTTGCTTCCCCCGAAGCGAGTTACATTACCGGCCAAGTCGTGCGCGTAAACGGTGGATTGTTGATGTGAAGTGAGGAGAGAATATGTCAGACAAAGCAGCGATCGAAACCAAAGTACGAGAGTTGATCTGTAGCCAGCTCGAGGTCAGCGCCGAACAGGTCAAGCCGGAGTCGTCGTTCACCGACGATTTGAAGGCGGACTCGTTGGCGGTGATGGAGTTGGTATTGGCTCTCGAGGAGGCCTTTTCGCTCAAAATCGACGACGGCGATGTCGAGCAGATCAAGACCGTACAAGACGCGGTTGATTACATCGTCGCGCACACGGCTGCATAGGGCATTCGCATGAGACGGGTCGTCGTGACAGGGATGGGAGTATGCACTCCCGTCGGCATTGGGATCGAAGCGATGTGGTCGGCGCTGGTCGCTGGCAAAAGCGGCATCGGGCCGATCACTCAATTTGACACCAGCGAGTTTGCCACCAAATTTGCCGGTGAAGTATCCGATTTTGATCCGACGCGCTTTATCGACAAGCGGGAGAGCAAGACGCTCGATCGCTTTGTCCAGCTCGGCGTGGCGGCCGCTGCATTGGCCAAAACCGATGCTGGACTGGAAATTGGCGACGACGAGCGCGATCGCATCGGTGTCTATGTCGGCGCTGGACTCGGCGGTGTCGCCACCATCGAGCGCACCCATGCGGCGTTGGTGGAAAAAGGGCCGCGGCGCGGCATTTCGCCTTACTTCGTGCCGATGATCATCGTCAACATGGTGCCCGGGCAGATTTCGATCCGCTTCGGTCTGCGCGGTCCGAATTTTTCCCACGTCTCCGCCTGCTCGACCGGCGCGCATTCGATCGGTGAAGCGTTTCGTTTGATTCAGTGGAACGGCGCCGACGTGATGTTCGCTGGTGGCTGCGAAGCCGCGGTGACTCCACTAGGCGTGGGCGGTTTCAATGCCATGCGCGCATTGTCGACTCGGAACGAAACTCCCGAACGTGCCAGTCGACCGTTTGATCTCGACCGCGATGGATTTGTGATGGCCGAAGGCGCTGGCGTCTTGATCCTGGAAGAGCTCGAGCACGCCAAAAAGCGCGAGGCGCGCATTTACGCCGAGATGAAGGGATATGGTGCGACTTCGGATGCTCACCACATGGTGCAGCCGCCGGAAAACGGCGCCGGTGCTGAGCGGTGCATGCGGCTGGCGCTGCAACACTCTAAATTATGGCCGGCGCAAATTGGCTATATCAACGCGCATGGAACCTCGACGCCTCAAGGAGACATTGCAGAGACGATCGCGGTGAAAACGCTCTTCGGCGAAGCGGCGCGAACACTGGCGATGTCGTCGACCAAATCGATGACCGGTCACACGCTTGGCGCCGCCGGTGGCATTGAATCGGCGATTTCGATCTTGGCCATTCAGCGCAATGTGCTACCGCCGACGATCAATCTAGAAAAACCTGATCCGGCCTGCGATCTAGACTATGTGCCGAACGTCGCGCGTGAGGCGCGAATCGACGCTGCGCTCTCTAACAGTTTCGGTTTCGGCGGCACCAATGCGAGCCTAATCTTTTCCCGATTCCGCGAGTAACAGGAGGTTATGTCATGCGCATCGTTCTCGGATCCGATCACGCTGGCCTCGATCTGAAAGAACATCTCAAGAAACTGCTGAGCGAGAGCGGCCATGAAGTGATCGACCTCGGCACGCACTCAGCCGATTCGGTGGACTATCCCGACTATGGAAAAGCGGTTGGCGAAAAAGTGGTCGAGCTTGAAAAGAGCGGCGACGTCCGAGGTCTTTGCGTTTGCGGCTCAGGAATCGGAATTTCGATCGCCGCCAACAAAGTGCGTGGTGCGCGCGCTGCACTGCTCGAAAGCGTCACCGGTGCGCGGCTGGCGCGACGGCACAACAATGCCAACATTGTGTGTTTGGGTGCGCGCCTCATCGGCCCACAGGCCGCCGAAGATGTCCTTGAAGCGTTTTTGGCGACGCCGTTTGACGGTGGCCGCCATGGCCGACGCGTCGACAAACTGAATCAGTTGTGAGTCGCGACGAAAAATTCATGCACCTGGCGCTGATAGAAGCCGAACGCGGGCGCGGTCACACCAGTCCCAACCCGATGGTAGGTTGCGTCATTGTCAAAAACGATCGCGTTGTCGCTTCCGGTTATCATCGCCGCGCTGGAAAACCACATGCCGAGATCGACGCATTAAAAAAGCTCGGCGGACGGGCCCAAGGCGCCACTGCGTATGTAACGCTCGAACCCTGCAACCACATCGGTCGCACCGGCAAGTGCACTGATGCGCTTCTCGATGCTGGCATCCGGCGCGTGGTGTGCGGGATGCGCGATCCCAATCCGAACGTCGCTGGTGGCGGCGCTGCGCGTTTGCGGCGAGCCGGAATTCGCGTCGACGTCGGCGTGCTCGAAGGGAAAT
This sequence comes from Myxococcales bacterium, assembly GCA_023248835.1. Lineage (GTDB taxonomy): Bacteria > Myxococcota_A > Polyangia > Palsa-1104 > Palsa-1104 > JAHFDU01. The sequence goes on from JAHFDU010000122.1 coordinate 9,141, forward strand.
GTCGAACGCTTAACGAAGCGTTTATTAAGTGGGCCACCACCGGACGTCCGCTGGTGACGCTGAAAGCAGCGATCTCTCTCGACGGCAGAATTGCGACCGCTAGCGGGGATTCAAAGTGGATTTCGAATCTCCAGTCGCGAAAAAAAGCACATCAGCTGCGCGCGGAGCACGACGCCATCTTGGTGGGTGCCCAAACGATCATAAGAGATGATCCTGAGCTGACCACGCGACTGGCGCGCGGCAAGAACGCGCAAAGGGTGATTCTCGACGGCAGATTGCGAGTTCCATCGTCCGCGCGCGCCATTTCCGGCGCGCTGATCGTCACTTGCAGCAGCAACACTAAAAAAATCCATGCGCTGCAGCGGCGTGGCGCAGAAGTAATTCAGGTTCGCGGCGATCGGCGCGGCCGGGTGAACCTACCGAACCTTCTCGATGAGCTTGGCCGTCGACAGATCACTTCGCTTCTGGTCGAGGGCGGCGGCGAAGTACATGGGCAATTTGTTGCTTCGGGCCTCGCCGACAAGCTGGTTCTTTTTGTCTCGCCAAGAATCATTGGATCAAATGGCGTCGCGCTTTTTTCACTGGCGGGTGCAAAAGAAATGGAAGAAGCCTGGCAGTTGAAACCTGTGACTGCCGGCGCACTCGAAGGCGATGTCATGTGGATCGGCTACTTCGTCGAGCATTGATTGGTCAAGATCGTGCCGTGAGCGCCGACTGCAACCCACACACCACCTCCGCTCCAAACCGATGAGAGATTCTCGGTGGTGCCACTCGATTCGAGCTTGAGTGTTCTCCAATTGAAGATCGTACCACCTGATCCAACGGCATAGGACGAGGTGATGCCGTGTAACACTCTTGTATTGGCCATGAGGGTGGCAACATCGCCACCTGAAACGTCGGTCCATGTTTTCAAGTCCTGGCTGTGAGCCAAGAGTGCGTGTGAATTCCAAACCGCGCCAACCGCATATACGACGGGATGGTCACCGCTTAGGTCTGTCCACAGTCCTGACACGTTCCCCGGTTGAGTGCCATCGCCGAGTGCCGAATAGAACGGAGCAGAAGTCCAGGCGAGGATACCGGGCACCTCTAGGCTTTTCGATTCGTTGAGTACTGATCCGCCAAAAACAACAGCGTTGCCCGAAAACGGGGCGATGGCCGTGGCGAAAACGTGGCCATAACGATTGCCTGGGGGCGGGTTCAACTTACTCCATGCATGACCGTCCCAGTGAGAGAGACTACTGACGTACACATTTGTTGTGTTGGTGCCCCACACTGCATTTATACCGCCGCCGTCCAAACTTGGCATTGCTTCAAATTTTCCCCAATTGGCGAAATGGAAGGCCGCCGCCTCGAA
>JAHFDU010000422.1 GCA_023248835.1 Myxococcales bacterium
TGGCGCACCTCCTCCTCGAGATAGGTTTCAACATAGGATCGAAGATCCTGTTCGCGATCAGGCGCGGCACGTTCAGTACGAATGCCCGGCAGCGATCCGTCGAGCAGCGCTTCGGACAAAGTGAGCGGAAGGCTCTCTTCCAGCGTGAGCGGATCCAGTCGCAGGCTGACCACTCGCCCGGGCAGAAGATTGATGTTGCCATGACGCTTGAGCTTGCGTGCCGACGACCCGGTCAAAATGAATTGCGCCTGACCCTTGTCGATCATCCCTTGCGCCACGTCCATAAGCTCAGGCACTTTCTGAATCTCATCGACGATCACCAGCGGTCGCTGCTGTTTCAGCCCTTCGATTTCGTCGCGCAGCAGCGACGGATCTTTTTCGAAACGCTGTCGCTCGCGCGGTTCAATGAGCTCAAGCGTCAAATCAGGAAAGAGCTGGCCAAGCAAGGTCGTCTTGCCGGTTTGGCGAGGCCCGAGCAATAGGATGCTCTTGCCGCGGCCAAGATGGCGCTCCAGAACGGACTTCAACATCCGGACGAGCATAGAAGTATACTTTCATATTTCGCCGAAAATTTAAAGCTTACTTTTCAGCAACAAGAACCTTTACAGATCGCGCGAGCGGGCAGTTCGGAGATCTCGACGCCGCTTTTCCACCCCGATTGTGCTACCGACCATCTATCCAACGACGCGGTTGCGGCCGGAGCGCTTCGCTTTGTACAGATTGTCGTCGGCAATCCGGACAAAGGCATCGACTGCGATCTCATGGTTGGTGGTGCCAACGCCGACTGAAATCGTGATCTGCAGCGTGTCGGCATCAAACACAAAGGGTTCAGCCGCCACCAACTTGCGCACATCCTCGCCCACTTTGAGCGCCTGTTCGAGGCTGGTCTCGGGCAAAATCAGGCCAAACTCTTCGCCGCCATAACGCGCAAACACCTCGTCCTTGCGTACCCGCCCCGCGATGCGACGGGCCATTTCGCGCAGCACGTAGTCACCCGTCAAGTGGCCACACTTGTCGTTGACCTGCTTGAAATGGTCGATGTCGAGCATCAGCAGCGACAGCGGCCGCCCGTGGCGCGCAGCACGCATCAACTCTTTGTCCAGCGTCTCGGTAAAGTAGCGCTTGTTGTGCGCGCCGGTGAGTCCATCGCAAATGGTCATGCGGTAGATCTCTTCGTGGTAGCTCGCCTCGACGTTGCCACCGACAAGAAACTTGAAGATCGCATTGCCGATTTTGACCAAATCTCCATCGCGCAAGTGGCAGCTGGAGATCGGCGCGTCGTTGACATAGCTGCCATTGGTCGAGCCGAGGTCGGACAACTGCCATCCCTCTGGGGTGAAACCGATACGGGCATGGCGCCGAGACACGCTGTCGCGATCGACCTGAATCTGGCAATCGCTGCCGCGCCCTATAACCACGTCGCTGCCGCTCGCCATCTCGTAGCGCTTGCCGAGCTCGACCCCGGCTGGATAAATCAGCACCAAGCAGGCCTGCTCGCCGGTCTCAGTGGACGGGGCGGCCGCACGAACCTGGGTGATTTTGGTCTTCCAGTCGTCCGAGTGCTGAGGCAACAGAGACCTCCTTCTTTATTATTTTTATCGCGAATGCGCCGCTCCGTCAATCAACGGTCGGGAGAACTGATCGCCATCAAATGGATCATCATGGCCTGCGCTCCGAAATCCGGCGTCCACCGGCGAATCAGGTCTCGCAGCTTGCCAACAATACGCACATTCCGCCTCAAATATCTTGCGCTTTGCAAGCGATGATTCGAAACACTTGCAAGCCTTCGCGGAGTCTTTCAAGATTCTTTTGAAAGAGAGTAAACCAATCATTAGTGCCGATCTCGCATCCAAAATCGCCACCTCACGCCGGGCGACGCTGTATCGTATTCTGGTTACGACGCTCGTGGGAGGACAGCTGCTTTCGCTCGCTTCGGCCTCCCATGTAAGTGCCTCGGGCCTGCTGGAGGGCTATCCACTCTGGTTGCCAGTGGCGTTTTGCGCCGCGCTCTTGTGGGCAGCGGCTGAACAGCTCTGCATGCGGTGGGGCGGCCGCGCGGCCCTCCTTGCCAACATCACACCGACGAATTGCATTCTGTGGGCGATTGGATCGACGGTGGTTGCCATCGGATTTTATTTTTCGAATGTGCTGATGGTCTATTCCTACCTCGACCCGCACACGGTAGGCGCCTATGCGCTTTCGCTGCTACTCGCCGCGGCTGCGGTCCTCGGCGGTCGCTCTCTGCTCGCAAGAGATCCGCTGCGTAGTTGGGTCGAACCGACCAGCGGACCGGTTGCGGTTGGTGTGCTGCTGCTCGGGCAGGGCGCGTTTCTGCGTTTCATGGATCGTTCGTTGCTTCCCGAAACGGGGATCGACTTTCAGCCGGTCTTGTACGGAGGGCTGGTGGTGCTGCTTCCCGGCGCCATTTGGTGGCCGGCCCGCACACCGACCGCGCGGGCCCGGCTCGGGCGCGCTGGACTTGCGGCACTGGCGCTCATTGCGACGCTGGGGCAGTGGTCAAGCGGCACCATCGGAACGGCATGGGGACAGCATTCACCGTATCGGCGCCTCCTGGTGGCGGCGCGCCAGCTTACGAGCCGGGACTACCCTGGACTTCTGTCGCCCGCCGATCGACAGAGTGCGGATGTCACCGCGCTGCCGGTCGCAGCCGTTGTGTCGGCGTCGAGCGCGACAGCGGAAAATCGCTGGTCTAGCCTCGACGCGCTGCCGGTCGATTCGCTCGCACCCGACGCTCCCGATCTGGTCGTTCTCATCGTCATCGACGCCTTTCGCTGCGGCTTCGGAAAATTCGATTGGCCCCAATTGCGCGACGCCTGCCCGCACTTGACCGAGCTGGCCCAGGATGGGCGAGTCCGTTACGATGCCCACA
>JAHFDU010000423.1 GCA_023248835.1 Myxococcales bacterium
GCCGGCGGGCTCGGCGCTCGCTGCGGTGGCGGCACCGGCGCCGGCAGCGGCTCGACGCGTGGCGGCTGTAGTGGCACCGCTCGGCCGCCAACTCGTACACACACTTCGCTGCCGCTGACTTCGAACAGCGCCAGCTCGGGCGCATCGACGTGCAGCTGCAACCAAGTGATCAGCTCTGCGAAGCGCATCGACTGCAGCTCGGTGCGGGTGTCGATCGATTGCATGTTGCGCGCAAGTCGAACCGGGCCCTCGACAACGTACTCTTTGAATACGTGGGTCAGCACCTCGACCAGCGCCTCTTGCGAATAGCCCTCGAGAGTGGCGCGGATTTCACTGGCCATGCGCCGCAGTTCATTGGAATCACTCATACTCGCTCCTCCGAAAAGGTACGCATTCCATCCGGGAGGTCAGCACCGCGTAAGTTGCAACCGATGAAACGGGCGCCGTCGATGTTGGCAGCTGTCAGTAGCGCGCCGGAAAAATCGCAGCCGATCACCAGCGCGCCGGAAAAATCGGCGCGAAAAAGATTCACCCCGCGAAAATTGCAATCGACCAGTGTCGCTTTTTGTAATTGTGCCTTGGTGATCTCTACCGGCAGATGCGGCCCACCGTCGGTAAACGCGCAGCGCGTCAGCACCGCCTCGGGCGCGCGCAGACCATACAACCGACACGCGCTGAAACGGCAACTGCCCAGCCGCGCTCGCGACAAATTAAGATTGCCGAGTTGACTTGTAAAAAACTCCAGTCGCTCGAGCTGCGCGCACTCGAAACTGGTCTCGGTCAAGTCGCAATCGGTCAGCGCGGTACTGGCCAAGAACGACGAAGCCAAATTGGCTTTGCGCAAATCCACCCGCTTGAGGGTGGCGCGCGAAAGATCCACCCCAAACATTTCAGCTTCAGAAAAGGTCACGCGCTCAAAAATCGAATCGGCCAAATCGGCCTCACCGAGCTGCACGCCCGGGGCGGCAAAATCACGATAGGTGTGCCCGCGCAGGCGGTGCTCACGCTGCAGCAGTTTGAGCTGCTCCTTGCTCTCGACCAACTCACTCATTCTTCCGTTTATTGTAGCAGGTTTCAGTAGCTTACGTCGTGATTGCGATAATCGGTGACAACATTGTACTGCAGCGGTTGACCCTCTGGGTGGAGCGCGGTGACGGTGCAATCGGTGACCTGGGTCATCGAATCGACGTTCGCTTGCACATCGGCGACGCGCCACATCTGCCCAATTCCGAGCATGCCCAGGCCAAGGTTAAATCCGCTGACCTGGTTAGGCGCCTGACCAAAAGTAGTCTTGAGCACACCGCCGCAGTAGACGTTGACCAGCGGATGCTCGGTGAGCTCACCCGCCCAGTAGTGCACCATGACGCGAAAAACTTCGCCATCTTGAGGACTGTCGACATTGATGTTCTCCGGCTTGGCTATTTCTTTCATGTTGTCGATGTCGAGGCGCGGATTTTTGCATACGCCCATGGTGTTGCAAATCGCGCCCGGCGACGAAAAATATCCCCAGTTGATCGAATAGAGCCCGCCTTTGCAATTGTTGAAATAACAATCGTCGCTGCCAAACCAGTCGCTCTTGGTGCCGGGGCGATGAAGGTGCAGATCGAGATCGAGGTTGTTGGTGTTGTCCGGATCAGGGCCGGTGTGATCCCAACAAAGCTCGACCCGAACACCAGGCCCGCCGACGTGCTGCACCCAAGTGCAGGTGTAGGAGTGTCCATCAGATCCTGAAACCACACTCAGCGTAATCGTGTAGTCGCCCGACAGAGTGAAATGGATGGTCGCGTCGCGCGTGTCGGCGTTGCTCAGAGTGAAACTCTGCGGCAGCGGCATGTCGGCGGTTGGCTGCGGTGTGGCACCGGGCGACAAGAACAGGCGATCACAGGGCCCACCCTGCACTACCCAGCTCCACGACGTGGCGTAACCCGGAAAAAACAGCTCTCCCTTGAGCACCAAATCGGAAAACGGCTGGACATCGGCGATCCGTGGGTCGCCTGGCGACGGGCACATGATCGGCGCGTTGCAACACAGTCCGTCGTCGACGCAGCCGTCGCAGTCATCGTCCCGCATGTTGCAGCTTTCGGCACGGGGACTGATCGAGCCCTTGCAGTCACCCCAGATGGAAAACTCGCCGTTAAATTCGCAGGTCTGCTGTCCGTCGGTGCAGCCGCCGATCTTATGTTTTCCCGGCGGCCCCAAAAAACAACTCTCGACATCGCCGGGCGTGCAGGGACACAGTTCGTCGACGCGGCCGTCGCAGTTGTCGTCGAGCCCGTTGCCGCTGCCATGTGGGCCGCAATCCTCGTTTTCAACACAACCGGACGTGGCGGCGATGGGATTGAGACAAGCACTGGGCGTTTGCGGTGTGACGCACAGGTCGCCGGCATCGACGACAAATTCCTGATAGACGCTGGCGTCGCCGTTCAGGCCGACCTGCGCGTCACCCAGGTCCGAAGCTCCGCTGTCTGAAGCGGGCTGCGGTTTTCGCGGTCCGGGCCCACAGGAAACCACCAAGACCACGAACAGCGCATTTTTCTTGTTCAATGCTTCTCCCCGTCGCTGTCTGTAGTTGGTGTAAGCCATTTTTCTGCGTCCGTCAAACCCGACTAATGCTGAGGATCCGCCAATTTTGTCGTGGGCGTGGGCGTAGGCGTGGGCGAATCAGCGACGGAAAGCGGCCAGAGACCGCAGTGGTGTTTTGTAGATGCGGCGACGCGTTCCGAGTCGCCCCATGAGTTTTGCGCCACCGTCGGCAGCGAGCGCGGATTTCGTTTCACGCCCACGAGTATGAAGTGGCGTTGGCGTCAAGCACAAACTTTCCCCTCTGCGCATTTTTCTAGTAGCGCCTTTGTTTTTTCTGTTTTTTCTACCGACACCAAAGA
>JAHFDU010000424.1 GCA_023248835.1 Myxococcales bacterium
CCGCTGGCGCCGCGAAATACGATCGGCATTTTAAACTGGCCACCCGACATGAAGCGGATCTTGGCCGCGTTGTTGATGATCTGATCGATCGCCACCAGCGAAAAATTCCAGGTCATAAATTCGACGATCGGCCTCAGCCCCACCATGGCCGCACCGATGCCGATTCCGGCGAAGCCGCACTCAGCGATCGGTGTATCAATGACCCGCTTTTCGCCAAACTTTTCGAACATCCCCTGCGAAACTTTGTAGGCGCCCTGGTAGCGACCAACCTCTTCGCCCATCAGAAAAACCGAGTCTTCGCGCGCCATCTCTTCGGACATCGCCTGGTTGAGCGCTTCACGATAGGAGAGCCGCATCAGAATTTCCTCGGATCGCTGGAGGGATCAGCGTAGACGTAGCGCCAAACTTCTTCAGCGTCGGGAAAGGGCGACTCGTCGGCAAAACGAACCGCCTCTTGCACCTCGGCGCGAATGTGGGCTTCGAGTGAAACCAAGTCGTCTTCGGAGACCGCAAATTCAGTTTTGAGTCGCTCGCGCGCCAGCGCCACACCGTCGCGTTTTTTCCACTCTTCGATTTCGTCTTTGGTGCGGTAGTTGCCCGGATCGGACATCGAGTGGCCGCGAAAACGATAGGTGATCACCTCCACCAGCGTTGGTTGTCCAGTTTGACGCGCACGTTCGACCGCGGCAGCGATGTGCTGCCGCACCGCGAGAACGTCCTCGCCGCTAAAGCGATCGCGCGCCACCGCGTAGCCCGAGGCGCGCTCGGTGACATCGGCGACGGCGAGGGTGCGATACAGCGGCGTGCCCATCGAGTATTGATTGTTTTCGCAGATAAAAACGATCGGTAATTTCCACAAACCAGCAATCGAAATGCCCTCGTGAAACGCGCCCTGCGGCACGCTGCCATCGCCAAAAAAGCACAACGTAACGTCGTCTTTGCCGCGGTATTTCGCCGCAAAAGCGATGCCGGCCGCCAGCGGCACATGGCCGCCAACAATGCCGTAGCCGCCCATCATGCGCCGCTCGGCGGCGAACAGATGCATCGAACCGCCGAAGCCTTTCGAAGCGCCGGTCGCTTTGCCGTAGAGCTCCGCCATCACCTCTTTGGCGCTGCCACCTTTGGCGATGTAGTGACCGTGCTCGCGGTAGGTACCGACGACGTAGTCGGTCGGCTTGAGCGCCGAAATCGCGCCGACGCAAACCGGCTCCTGCCCGATGCCGAGATGCAAAAAACCGCCAATTTTTCCCTGGGCGTAGGCTTTGGCCGCCTGCTCTTCGACCCGGCGGATGAGCAGCATCTGCCGGTACAGTTCACGCAGCAGTACTTGGGTCGACTCCTCGCGCTGTGCAGTCACGTCAGTCTCCACACGTCAGCGCCCTATTGTATCTCTTTTTGAGATTTTTCGCGCGCCCTTGTGTTTTTGGCGCGTTTTCGGTAACAGCGAAGGATGGTGTTTCGACGCAGGCTGGCTTTGCTGGCGGTAGTCTCGTGGGTTGCCTGCGATCTTCCCGCCAAGCAAAACATCGAAGTTCATCCGAGCGATGCCGGACTCGACACATCGGCGGCTGAAGATGCCGCGTTCGATCTGACCGCTTCACCGCCGATGGATGCCGCATTGCCACTCGATGCCAACGCATCGGATAGCGCGGCGCCGGATAGCTCGAGCGATGCGCCCCCGGACTGTCCGTCGGAAATGGTGCTGACTCCGACGGGTAGCTGCATCGATCGCTACGAAGCAGCCAGCGGCGGCGGCACCACCGGTGCCAGCGACGGCAGCAACACGACACTGATCGCCAGTTCACTGCCCGGGCAATGGCCGCTGATGGCAGTGACGCCGCTGCAAGCGAAAAAAGCCTGCCAGAATGCCGGCAAGCATCTTTGTATCAAAGACGAATGGGGCACCGCCTGCACCGGCCTTCTCGTCTCGCAATGGGACGACATCAATTGGCTAACCGCCAACCTCGGCGTCTCGGTAACTTATCCTTACGACGACGGCACCCAGTTCATCGCCGACCGTTGCAACGACTGGACAGCGTCGAACCACGGCGACAACGGCCCCGCTCAGGGCGGCAGCTTCGTCGACTGCGTCACCAAGACCGGCGTCTACGACATCGCCAACAACCTGTATGAAATCGTCGACACGCCCGACGAAAGTGGCCGCTATTTCATTGAAGGCGGCTCACTCTTCACCGTCATTCTCGACAGCTCCTGCCAAGGCGAACGCGACCCGAGCGGCACCCTACTCGGCACTGAAACTTGGGGCTACTACCACGACTCGCAAGGCAACCAAACCAGCTGGTCGGCGCTCGGCTTCCGCTGCTGCGCCAGCGCCGGGGATCCGGCTTTTCAAAATCGTTAGATGTTATCGAATTACTTCGACCCTAGCGCGATGAATTCGGGAAGAGCTCAGCGCTGCATCAGCCGTAAGCAGCGGAGCCTCGATTGCCTCGGCAAGCGCAAGATAAGCGTCGTCGTAGGCGGTGAAATTCTGGCGGAGTTGCCAGATCCGCGAGAGCAGCACATCGTGCGGATAGCGCGTGATGCCGAGTTGGCGCAAGTGCCCAAGCGCCAGCTCAGCTCTAGAATCGGTGAGTTCGCGGCGACGAACATAACGCCTTAGCACCTGGGCAACCTCGACAGCGACGGAAAGCGGCCATTTGCTGTAGGAAAATGCCGCAACGGTGTGTTTCCGATGTGGCGCGTGTTTTGAGTCCTCACATGAGTCTTGCGCCGCCGTCGACGGAGATTATGGGTTTTCGTTTCACGCCCACGAGTATGAAGTGGCGTTGGCGTCAAGCACAAACTTTCCCCTCTGCGCATTTTTCTAGTAGCGCCTTTGTTTTTTCTGTTTTTTCTACCGACACCAAAGATCTG
>JAHFDU010000425.1 GCA_023248835.1 Myxococcales bacterium
GGCGAAGACGGCTCAACATCGGCCACACTAAATACCGGACAATGATCTTTGAGCCAAGTTGATTTTCTTGAATTGAAGTAGAGTAGATTGGCAACGATCTCCCCGTATGGTATCGGGTAGATGTGACGGCGGCCGCGCAACCTACTCTAGCGAATACGTTTTCAGAATCGTATGCAGAGATCTATGATCTTTTGCACGCAGAAAAGCCCTACGCAGAAGAGACGGATTTCGTCTTGGCGCTGCTCAAACAGAAAAACCAACACGCGCTTGGCAGCGTCCTCGATCTCGCTTGTGGTACCGGTGGCCACGTCATCGAATTCTTGAAGCGGGGGCTTTACGTTCACGGCAACGATCTGTCCGCCGAGATGATCGCTCAGGCGCAGCGTCGATTGGCAGAATTTGATTCGGACAAATTTTCGCTGACCACGCAACCCATGCAGACCGTATCGGCGAAATCGGCTACAGACTTAGCGGTTGCTCTCTATACCGCGATCGGTTACTTGGTGAGTCCCGATCAGCTCGATCAGTTTTTTCGGAACTTGCATCGACTGTTGCGTCCCGGTGGACTGGTTTTTGCCGATGTTTGGAATGGTCAGAAAATGGCGCAACACTTTTCCACTTGCCGAGAGAAATTGGCAGAAAATGAGCGCTGGCAGGTGAGGCGTGCTTCGTTGGTTAGCCATGTTCCGTTACGTAATGCACTCTCGGTGCAATTTCACTTCGACGTTCTTGACAAGCGCCAGGTTACCCGCTCAAGCTTCGAGGAGGCACACGAAGTGCGCTATTTCACCGTTGCTGAAATCGAAACTCTTCTCTTGGCCCATGGATTTCGCCCGCTGCACTTTGCCCCATTTGGGGAGACATCCTCGATAGAGGATTGTTGGAATTTTTGTTTTCTCGCAGAACGTCGAGTCTAGAAAGAAAGGGCTGCTCATGAATATCGAACCGATTGAGCGCATCGGAAAGAACGGCGAGCTGTACGCGGTCATTGTGCGGGCCAGTTTGCCGCAGAGCGGGTTCAATTTTGTCAGCCGTCCGGAAGATTCGCTCCAACTCGGAGTGAACCACTACACCAAAGGCACGTTGGTAAAGCCACACATTCATTTGCCACTCGAGCGGATGCTCACCAACACACTGGAGATTTTGCACATCGACAGTGGCGCCAGTACGCTGGTGCTGTTCGACGACACTCGGCAGAAATTTTACGAGACCGAGCTCAATAGTGGCGACACGGTGGTTCTTTTGCGCGGCGGCCATGCGCTCAAGATTCTCGACCAGACACGAATTATTGAAGTGAAGCAAGGGCCCTACCTCGGACCAGACAAAGACAAAGTCGTGTTTGAATGGCCGCAGTGATTTCTGTCTGTCGGCCGTTTTTCGTTGGGCGCGAGGCAGAATATGCAAAGACAGCCGTCGAATCGGGCTGGATCTCGTCTGCCGGAAAGTTCTTGACCGAATTTGAAAACAAATTCTCCGCCTACGTTGGCTGCAGCGACGGCGTTGCCTGCTCAAACGGAACCGCGGCGGTACATCTGGCGCTGCTTTCGGCAGGAGTGAAGGCTGGCGATCGAGTGGTGGTCCCCTCGTTTACGATGATGGCGTCGGTCTTTCCGATTTCGTTGCAAGGCGCAGAGCCGGTGTTTGTCGATTGCGATCCCGAGACCTGGACCCTGGATCCGGCGGCGCTCGACGCTATTTCGGGTCCGATCAAAGCGATCATGCCGGTCCACATTTACGGCCATCCCTGCGACATGGCTCCGATTGTTGCTTGGGCCAAGCAGCGTGGCGCGATCGTGATCGAGGACGCCGCCGAAGCGCATGGCGCGCTTTATCACGGCCGACCTGCCGGCTCACTGGGCGATCTGGCTGCGTTTTCTTTTTACGCCAACAAAATCATCACCTGCGGCGAAGGCGGCATGGTGACCACCAACCGCGCCGAGCTTGCCGAGCGGGCGCGCTACTATCGCAATCTCTGTTTCGATCGCGATCCTTCTAAGCGCTTCATTCACGAAGACATTGGCTACAATTTTCGCCTCACCAATGTGCAAGCGGCGATTGGTCTGGCACAGACGGAAGCGGCGGTAGAGCTGGTCGCTATGCGTCGCGCGATGGCAAGAAAATATCTCGATCGGTTACGCCCGCTCGAAAACTTCATTCAGCTTCCGGTTGAACGACCGTGGGCCAAGAACAGCTACTGGATGTTCGGGGTCGTGCTCCGCCCCGGCGTCAAGGTCAATGCTGCGATCGCCCAGAAACAATTGCTCGAACTCGGCATCGACACTCGGCGGTTTTTCTTTCCCGGACACATGCAACCGGTCTATCGCCACCTGCCTAAAGTGAGCGCGCCGGTCAGTGAAATGCTGTGGGAGCGCGGCATCTATCTGCCCTCTTCGAGCGACCTAGGTGACGAGGAAGCCGATCAAGTGGTCGACGCGCTCAAGCAGGTGGCGAGCCAGTGAGCACCGAAGTCTGCCTGGTCGTCCATCCTTATGCCGCTCGACCCGATACCGGCATGGGTCACGATCGCTACGCCTACGAGCTAAAAACGCGACTCCCTGCGTGCGATGTTGCGGTGACGATTCTTGAGTCGGGGCAGAATACCGGTGTTGCACAAGCGCTCTTCAAAGAAATTGGTATCGTCGGCCGCCTGATCGCCGAAAGAAGACACCTGTTATTTCACGCCACCGCCACCATGAACGCGATGGCTCCGATCACCGCACGCAAGCATCCCCTGGTGACGACGATTCACGACGTGATCTGGTTCTCGACTCGATCGCAATACGATTCGAAGATCAAATATCTGCTTAAGTCGTATGGCATCAAGCGCGCCGCCCTCGGCAGCGACGCGGTGATTGTGCCGTTCCCCTCGACGCG
>JAHFDU010000426.1 GCA_023248835.1 Myxococcales bacterium
ACCGATCGTCGCCGTCGCCGACAAGGTCAACGCGGGATCGATCACGTCAACGTGATTTCGGTCTAGAGCTTCACAGCGCCAGATGTCGTTTGCTCACGCTCGGGTCCGGTGTTCGCGCGCCCCACTCAAAATGGGCGGTGCGATGGGCGAAAAGTTCGCGCACTTTGTCGAAGCGCTGCCAAGGTAAACTGCGCTGATAGATCGATAATTTCGCGGTCGCACATTCGGTGTTGTGACAAAACGACGCTTCGCCGTCGGGGTCGGCATACTCCGCGATCAGCATGTCTTCCGGCCGGCAGCTGTAGTCGATTTCGATCTTGTGGGTGGCGTTGGCCGCGTGCAGCCGGTAGCCCTGGCCGCCATATTCCGATCGCGCCAGCGGCAGCTGCCAAAATTGGCGAAATTCAATCGGCGGCGTTTTCGCATCGACGCCATCGAGATAGATCGAAACCAGCGTCAGCGTCGGCAGTATCCGGCCGCGTCGCCGCAAGCGAATCGAAAGCGTCTCGAGACAAGTCTCGGGCGCGCCAACAAAAGTATTGCAGTGCGACCACGCCCAGGAATAGGCGTGTTTGCGTCCCCAAATGTGGGTTTGCCCGAGCGGGTCGCCGGCGAATTCGTACAGCTCGCCGTCGACAGTGACGCGGCCTTTGACCGGGACATGCAAATTGGGCGACAGCACTTCGGTCTCAGCGAAACCAAGCTTGTAAACCAAATTTGGCAAATGAAGATGCACCGCCTTGGCTTCGCTCCAACTCAAATCCCATTGTACTTCGTGACCGTCGCCGCTGAGCGCGCCAGTCATGCCATCCTGACGCAGTTCAGCGTCGCCAATCTTGATTCGAAAAGGCACGGCGCGCGATTGCAAAACACTCACTAGAAATTTGCGATTGAAAGCGAACGTGCGCTCCGGTCGCGCCGGATCAAAACGGCCAAACCACAGCTGCGCGTAGGGATCGCCATGTCCCTCAACCGGTGCCTCGAGCGTGTAACGGATCCAAAACCCGGTGCGCGTCGCCAGATGTGAAAACGTCGCGTACCAAACTTCGTAGCGGCCAGGTTGGTGCTGCCAGCGCATCACATTGGCTTGGGCGGGCGTCCACATCTAGACACGATAGCATGACGATCATGTAGAGTGCGCGCGTGGACAAGATCGTTTGCGTGGGAAAAACTTGATATTCACCGGCACCCCCGCCGGAGTCGGGCCGTTTGTTTCAGGGTCGCGCGGCGAGCTCGATTGGGGTTCACGAAGTTTTTCGGTGAGGTGGGAGTAGCAATGGAAGACTTGACCGCGATCTTGCTGCCGCTCGCGCAACTCGATGCTCCGAGCGTCGAAGAGATCGTGCGCAACTTGACCGGCCGCGCCCTGTTGCGAGTGGCGCCGCTCGAGCAAGCAAAGCTTATGCAAGTCGAGCTTTTTGAGCCGACGCGCGGGCTGCCGATGGCGACGCCGAAGATCGCCGCCGCACTCTCGACGCGCGGCCGGGCGACGTTTGTCCATGTCAACCACGCCGCCAAGCAAGCCGTGCTGCATCCATTTGTCGACGGTAAAGAGGGCGAGCTTCTGGCTACAACACCGGACGAAGCGTTTGCAATCAAGCTGGTCGATGCGGTCGGCGCACGACTTGAAACCATCGCGCAAGCAAACCAGCACAACTCGCCGCTGCTGGCGCTACTGGGCAAGCGCCGTCTCACGCTCACCGACGGAATTCCCACCGGATTCAACTCGTTTGCCTTTCATGATCGCGGTTTCGATCTAGGCGACAGCGAGCGCGTGGCGCTGTTTGCTTTCGACCCAAGCCGCTTGCAAACCGATCTGCAGTCGCCGGGCTTGCTGTTGCGGCAGCGGCTCGAAGCCATCCCTCAAGGTGCGCTCGGTCCGCTCGAACCCGGTCGCACCCAAGCGCTGCAGCGGTTGACCGCGATCGGCGCGAAACCAATTTCTGAAAGCGAACACGCCGCCGAGCTCGCTGAACTTTGTGTATTCGGCGAAGCGACGGTGTTTGCCGGCGGCGAGCCGGTCGAATTTTGGGACGAAAGGCTGTTGCCGCTGTTGTCGTTTAGCGCCATCACCGCAACTTTTGACGAGAGCGATCTCGAAGAATTAGAGGAATGCGCAAGCGTGTTGCACGCGCTGGTCGAAACGCTTTCCTATGCCACCCCAAATCCGCCCGGATCGATTGTGCGCATGCTACCCGACGCCGCGCTGGCGCCGATCGCTGGTGAAACCTCGGCCGGCGCGATTTTCCTGCTGCGCAGCGATTGGCTGCTCGAGCGCTTGCGCATGCTCTCAAGCGGCGGTCTTCACCAGCTCAGCGAGGAGTTTGAGCGCGCCTGGTATCGCGCCGCCCGCCCCGGTCAACCCGAAGGCGACGCTTTGGTCAATTGGCGCCGCGCCAAGCAAGAGGCGGGCGCACAGGATCTCGAACGTGTTATCGGCGATCTAACCGAACTGCGCGTAGTGCTCGAACTCGCAGCGACCAACCAATTACAACCAGCAATCGTCCTGTATCAAAACGCCACGTAACACTCACCGCCAAAACATTGCGCGCCCGTGACGCAATCGCTGTCGTGCATACAGGGGGTTGCGACACACTGGAGGCCGTCGCAGTAACCGCCGCTGCATATCCCACCCATATGCTCGCAAAATCCTGTGCTGTAGACGTGGCCAAATCCATCATCTCCACTATTGCAGCGATTGGCCAAGCAAGAATTGAGATGGGGACAATCGGTGGGCGCATTGCAACCGCAATGGTCTCGAGTGCGAAAGTCTGTCACGCAGCTCGGCCCTTCCGAGGACAGTGCGCAATCCTCGCAGGCGGCGCCGTCCCTTCCATCTGTGTTGCAAGCACGCGCGGTCGAGGTCCAGT
>JAHFDU010000427.1 GCA_023248835.1 Myxococcales bacterium
AGGAGCCTGCTCGGGCGGGGTGTTGCAGCGTTACGTAACGCTGCTCGACCTGGAGGCGCTACCGCAACGCCGCATAACTACCGACGACACCACGCGGGGCGGGTGAGTCCGTCCCGCTGCGGCCAACTGTGCGGCGAGTTGGCGGCGATGCTGCGGCGGCCGCGCGATGGCGATCACGGGCCATTCGCTGCGCCACATTTGCTGTCCGGTATCCGGACGCCCGTCCGATATCCGGACAAAAAAGCGCTGAGCACAGCGCGCAAACTCGCGGAACTTTGACGATGGGTGAGCGGCATACGGCTTGGATAGCGGTACACGCGTGGCCGCCAAGTCCGCCAGGAGCGCTTGTCTTGACCGCTCCATTGGCGCTGCATCGGGGTCACTGTCGCCAGCCTATCTCCGGCGCGAGCCTGAGAAGACCGTGCTCTACGATATCGTGCGGTGCCACTACCGGTTGTTCATCGCTGACGCCAACCAGCGCAATCCCTACGGCTACTCGATACCCAAATTTGTCGAACGCGAATTTGAAAGCTACCTGTCTTGTGGCCGGCTCAGTGAGGGATTCGTCCGGGTTGCGTGTAAAAGCTGCAAGCAGGAGATCCTGGTCGGTCTGTCCTGCAAGCGGCGTGGGCTCTGTCCGAGCTGTTGCACTCGCCGCATGAGCGACTCGGCAGCGTATTGGGTCGATCAAGTCTTCAAAACGGAGCTACCGATGCGGCAGTGGGTGCTGTCACTGCCACGGGCGATCCGTTTTCGATTGGCGTATCGGCCCGCGGTCGTGTCGCGTGTGCTCGAGATTTTTGTGCGCGTCGTGTTTGCGTGGCAACGACGGCGTGCTCGTCAATTGGGAGTCACGCGCGGTTATCCCGGTTCGGTAACTTCCATTCAGCGGTTTTCATCGACGCTGAGCACCAACGTCCACTTTCATTCGCTGTTTCCCGATGGCGTATTCGCCGAACAGCCTGACGGTACGGTACGCTTTGTTGAAATCGATCCGCCAACCGACGCGGAGGTCGAAGCGATCACGCGCAAGGTCGCCATCCGCGTACTGCGCCTCTTTCAATCGCTCGATGAAACCAGCGATGGCGCCGCCTCGAGTGAGCCGCTGCTCGAAAGCTTGGTGCCTGAGCAATCTCCACATGCGGGCGAAGCGATCGAAACCAAGAAGTCCCCTCGCTGTGCGCTACTCGGCGGTTTTTCCATTCACGCCAACGTCAGCATCGGTGCCGGAAAGAAGGATGCACTCGAGCGCTTGTGCCGCTACATCGTGCGGCCACCGGTGGCGTTGAGCAGGCTTGCGCAACTGAGCGACGGGGCGATCTGCTATCGCGTCAAGAATCTTGCGCCGCATCAGCCCGCCGTGTTGCGCTTCGAGCCGCTCGTATTCATGCGCAAGCTGGCCCAGCTTATTCCTCCTCCAAGGGTGCACATCGTTCGCTATTTCGGCGTATGGGCGCCGAATGCGAAACTGCGATCGAAAGTGGTACCGCCGAGCGCAGTGGCAACAGCCGCGGATAATAATGCCGGCGTTGTCGATTCTGCACGCGGCGAAATACTCGAGAGGATTTTACGTCGGCCAGTTCTAAATTGGTCTGAACTCTTACGTCGCGTTTTTGCGATCGATATTTTGGCGTGCCCGTGCGGCGGGCGAAGAAAAGTGATCGCGTTCATCACCAACCCAAACGTCGCGCGCAAGATTCTTGATCACATTGGGCTGCCGTCTGCGCCACCGCAAGCGATGCTCGCTCGCGCTCCACCGCAAATCGACAGCGACGACTTCTCACACCCGATCCTGCCCGGTTGAGCAGCCTTCAAATTTGCGATTTTTCGCAGGACGGCATAGCCTTGCGCAGTGTTCGAATTCGAGAGAAATTTCGGTTGTTTTCCCAACAGGGAGAAGTAGACATAACGGCATTGTCCCGTCGCCTGTTGAAATTTCGTGGCGGCAGATTTGACATCAGTTGTTTACGCCGCGTCCTTCTTCTCGTCAACTGCGCCGTCGATTTTTCTGTCGTTGGCTAGAAGCGCGTCGATGAGAATTGCCATTCCGCTCTTGGCGCCATTGACGCCGCGGAAATGCGCTTGCGCCTCGTTCATCGCCGCGCATGCCCATCTCAGCACCATGTGGCCATCGCGCCAGCGCTTGACGTTTCGGCAAGTCGACCGCGCGCTGCTGTTGAGGTTTTCGATCGCGTTGGTCGTCGCCAATGGACGCGCGAGAATCGCCGGCAGCCCGAGACGAATCACCGTCAGCGTTTCCGCGAGCCCTTCGCGCACCGACGCTGCGGCACTCGGATATTCGCTCTCGAGCTGACGCGCCAAATTCTCGAGCTGTTTTTTCGCGGTCGCTTCGTTCTTCGTCGAGTAAGCCTGGCTCATCGTCGCTGACACCGATGCCTGCATGTCATCGGGCAAATGATCTCTGACGTTGCGTTTCTTATGCACCTGGCAGCGCTGAATCAACGCGCGGTCACTGAAGCGCGCCTTGATCGATTTGCAAATTGCTTTGCTGCCATCGACGACAAACAGGCGCGACTGATCCACTCGTACGCCGCGCTCGACGATGTCGTCGAGGAGCGCACCGCATGCTGCCGAATTTTCTGTCGCACCTTCGTGCAGTCCGAGTACATGCTTTTTCCCTTCGCTGTCGATGCCGAGTGCGATCAGCACCACGTGCGCGCCGAAGCGCAATCCGTCGATCATGATCACTTTCAGATCGATGCCGCCGAGTTCGCGGCCGAGCCATTCGTCGAGCTGCTTCTCAGTCTCAGCGACGAGACGACGGCTCACTGCGCTTTTGGAAATGCCGCGCTCGTCGAGCTCCGGTGGCAAGGTGTCGAGCGAGCGACGGTATTTTCGCGTACTCAC
>JAHFDU010000123.1:0-2457 GCA_023248835.1 Myxococcales bacterium
GATTTTGGGACACTGGTCCGGCCCCCTCTCCCGCTCGCGGCAGCGGGAGGTACGTTCGCGCTCCGGCCCCTTCTCCCGCTTGCGGGAGAGGGATGGGGTGAGGTTGTTCTATTGCTCTCCATCTTCGCCTTCGGTCTCGATCTCGACCGTGTCATCGGCATCGTCCGACAAATCCTCTTCGCCCTCGATCACTTCTACTGGCGCGGTCTGCACTTCGCCCGCCTCTTCATCGGCTTCAGCCAGACTTTCGACCGCCACCACATGCTCGCCCTCGTCGACGCGAATGAGGCGCACGCCTTGGGTGTTGCGCCCGAGCGTCGGAATGCCCTTGACCGCCATGCGAATCACTTTGCCGTGATCAGTGATGATCATGAGGTCATTCTCGTCGGAGACCAGGCGACAATCGACCACTTTGCCATTGCGCTCCGAAGTCTTGATGGTGATCACGCCGAGACCGCCGCGTCCCTTGACCGGATAGTCGGCCGCTGGGGTGCGCTTGCCAAAACCGCGCTCGCACACCGTGAGCAGCGTTGGCGGCGCATCGCTTGGAAACGCCTCGCATCCGACCACCTGATCGCCCTGCCGCAAACTGACGCCGCGGATGCCGCGGGCGTTGCGTCCCATTGAACGCACTTTGGTTTCCGAAAAGCGAATCGCGCGACCATCTCGCGTCGCCAAGAGAATGTCGTGTTTACCGTCGGTGATGCGCACTTTTACCAAGGCGTCGCCGTCGTCGATGGTGAGGCCGATGATGCCAGTCTGACGAATGTTCAAAAAAGCATCGAGCGAAGTTTTCTTGACCACGCCGGAGCGGGTGGCCATAAAAACAAACTTGCCGTCGTCAAAAGACTCAAGCGGCAGCATCTCGACCACGCGCTCGCTCTCTTTGAGCTCGAGCAAATTGACCAGCGCCTTGCCGCGCGCCGAACGCGCCGCTTCGGGCAGTTCATAAATGCGCTTGGAGTAAACGCGCCCGAGCGAGGTGAAGATCATGACGTGGTCATGCGTCGAGGCGACGAACAATTGCGCGACAAAGTCTTCGTCTTTGGTCGACGCGCCGGTGACGCCGCGTCCGCCGCGCCGCTGCGAACGATAGGCGGTCACCGCATTGCGCTTAACATAACCCGAGTGCGACAGCGTCACTACCATGTCCTCTTCCGCGATCAGCTCTTCGATGGCAATTTCGCCCTCGTCGTCGAGAATCTCGGTGCGGCGCGGGTCGGAAAACTGCTCGCGTAGCTGGCGCAGCTCGGAGGTGATCACCTGCATCAGACGGCTCTCATCCGACAAGATCGCTTCCAGTCCGGCGATGGTTTCGCACAGCTGCTTGAATTCTTCGTCGAGCTTTTCGCGTTCCAGTCCAGTCAGGCGCTGCAGGCGCATGTCCAAAATGGCTTGGGCTTGACGCTCTGACAAAAGATAGTCGCCCTTCTCGGTGCGCCGAGCGATCTCGTCGTCTGGCCGACCGGCCCGTCGCAGAAATTCTTCCAGCCCCATGAAAGGTTCGGCCATCAAATTGGCGCGCGCTTCATCTGGGTCAGCAGCCGAGCGAACGATCTGAATCACCCGATCGATGTTGTCGACCGCGATCACCAAACCTTCGACGATCTCTTGCCGATCTTTGGCCTCTTTGAGTTGAAAAATCGATCGCCGGGTGACCACGTCGCGACGGTGTTCGATAAAATAATAGAGCGTGTCTTTGAGCGTCAGAATCTTGGGCTGTTGATCAACGATCGCCAGCATCATCACGCTGAACGACGACTGCAGCGCGGTCATCTTGTGTAAGTTGTTGAGCACCACCGCCGGCACCGCGTCTTTTTTCAGTTCGAACACAATCCGCATGCCCTTGCGGTTCGACTCGTCGCGAATATCCGAAATGCCTTCGAGCTTTTTCTCTTTGACCAGCTCGGCCACCTTTTCGATGAGCCGTGCTTTTATCACCATGTAAGGAATTTCAGTGACGATGATCGAGGTGCGGCCGCGCTTGTCCTCCTCAAACTCCGCCCGCCCGCGCATCACCACTGAGCCGCGTCCGGTGCGAAACGCCGAAACAATCCCCTGGCGGCCGTAGATGACGCCGCCGGTGGGAAAGTCTGGCCCCGGGATGAGTTTCATCAGCGCGTCGACGGTAATCGTCGGATCTTCGGTGAGCGCAATCGCGCCGTCGATGACTTCGCCGATGTTGTGCGGTGGAATGTTGGTCGCCATTCCGACTGCGATTCCGGTGGTGCCGTTGATGAGCAGGTTCGGGGCTTTGGCAGGCAACACCGTCGGCTCGAGCTCTTTGTCGTCGTAGTTGGGCACCCAATCGACGGTCTCTTTGTCGATGTCGGCCAAAAGTTCGGAGGCCAGCCGCGTCATGCGCACTTCGGTGTAGCGCATCGCCGCCGCCGGGTCGTTGTCGATCGATCCCCAGTTGCCCTGTCCGTCGGCAAGCGGATAGCGCAGCGAAAAATC
>JAHFDU010000123.1:2467-10360 GCA_023248835.1 Myxococcales bacterium
GCCATGCGCACCAAGGCGTCATAAATCGCAGCGTCGCCGTGGGGGTGAAACTTGCCCATGCAGTCGCCGACGACGCGGGCAGATTTCAGATACGACCGGTTCCAGACATTGTTGAGTGCGTGCTGGGTGTATAAAATCCGCCGATGCACCGGCTTGAGTCCGTCGCGTACGTCCGGCAATGCGCGTGCGATGATCACGCTCATCGCGTAGTCCATAAACGAGGACTTCATCTCGTCTTCAATCGCGATCGGCACTCTCTGCGAAGTGGTCTCTGACATGGCCGGCTTTTTATCATGAATCGAGCACAATGAGTGAGTCGACAGTCGACAGTCGACAGTTTCGGACACGGAAGAGGCCGGAAATACAGCCGGAAATGCAGTGGAGTCCACGGTCGGACACCAAAAAAGGTTCACTCGCGGCTTCATTTAGGGTATGAGCTTGTCTCCGTAGCGGACGTGCCTCACCAAGGAGAGAGAATGCGGACCCCAAGATTGTCGTTGCTGGTTGGCTCGATTGGTATCTGCGCCTTACTCGCCGCCCCAGCGCGTGCTGACATTCAAAAACCCGGACACGGACAGGTGTTTCCAGGAAAATTCGAATTTAGTTTTGCTCCAATCGGAGTCGCAGCTCAGTTCAATCACCTGGGGCCGGTAGGTGGCTTGGCAGGATATGCTGGTGGTTTCAAAATGGCCTTCGATTTTTCCGGACGCATTGCTGAGGCTGGCCCGCTTCGCATCTCGCTCGGTGGTGGATTCAACCCCAGCTTTTTCCCCAACTACGGCGGCGGCGGCGTCAGCTGCGACGGCTTTGGCAACTGCTACAGCGTTGCCGGGTCAACCACCTATTTTGACGACATCCAGTTTTGGATCTTTACCCACTTGAGCATGGAAAAACTGGTCACCAATGTGCCGATCGTTCCTTACGTTCGCGTAGGATTGTTTGCCGACGCGCTAACCTACAGCGGACCGTTCGCTTCCAGTCGTGCCTCTGGCGCATTTGGTCTTCGCTTCGGCGGAGGTTTTCGTTATTACCTGCTCAAGTCGTTCGGCCTCGGCGCAGAAATGGATTTGTCATTTGGCGCTGGCAACGTCGGTGGCCCTTTCAGTGCCGCGTTTTACGGCACCTGGGATCTGCTCTTCGGCGGCACCTACGCGTTTTAGTTTCAGCCCGCCTTGCGTGCACGAGCGAGATGGAGGCGCACTGTCTTCGGCTGGCGTCGAGGCTTCGACAGCAAGCGCAACCGGATCATCGTCTCGCTGCGTCCGCCGCTCTTTTCGAGCACCAGCACGCCCACCAGACGCGCCGCCGCCGGATCGATTGGGCGCTGCCCGGTTTCCCAGCGTGACACCGTTTCGGCAGCGACGCTGAGGAGTGCCGCGAGGTCGCCGCTGCGCAGTCCAAGATGGCGCCGCATCGCACGAAAGGCATCGCCGCTTGACGCTCCCGATCGGGCCAGCGCCTCGGCGATCGCGGCCTCGAAACGCATCCCATCCTCGGCACCAATGGTGCCCTCGCCACACTCGACGCAGCGCTCGGCTGGGATCACGGTGGAGAATGCCTGATCTCCTACTGTGCGCAGGAGTTTGCGTTCAACCCGCTCGAATTCTTGTCCTTTGCACTGCACACATCGGCGCATGGTCGCTCCTTTAGTCAAATATCGTCACCACGATGCAGTCTTCCTGCAGCTCAACGATGATGACCAGCGCAACCGCGAACGGGTCATTCCCCTTCACCTTCCAATTACCCTGCTCGGGCTGCCAACTACACCGATTGGCGTGGGCCAGTGCGAAAACCACGTGTTACAACTCGAGCCCAAGCCGGGCGGTCTCGTCTTCTGCATGGTAAGTGAACCGCACTCGTTGCTGTTTCGCCAAGGTAGGAATCGTCCGCAGCGCATCGCGCGCGTTCATCTAGACATTATGTCATAATTTGCCATTTCGTCAAGTATGGTGGTAAGTCAGCGCGGTGCGGAGGCGCCCGACTTGAGCTGTTCGCTGCGCCATCCTTCAATCGCGCGCACAAACACGTCGACGATCTCGGGATCAAACTGCGCGCCCTGACAGCGGACGATTTCGGAAAGCGAAAAATCGTGGCGCATCGCTTTGCGATAAGCGCGGTCGGAAGTCATCGCGTCGTAGGTGTCGGCGACGGCGACGATGCGACCGAGCAGGGGAATGTGGTCGCCGGCAAGCCCTTGCGGATAGCCCGAACCGTCCCAGTTTTCGTGGTGGCACCAGGCGCCCGGGATGAGCTCGGCCATCTGTGGAATCGGCTCGAGAATGCGCTTGCCTTTGGCGGGATGGGTGCGAAACATCGCCGCCTCTTCGGTCGACAGCTTGCCCGGTTTGTTGAGCTTCTCCGAGCGAATACCGATTTTGCCGATGTCGTGCATTAGCCCCGCCTGTTTGACGCGCTCGATCTCTAGCTCAGGCAGCGACAGGACACGCGCGGTGAGTGCGGAATAAAAACTCACCCGCTCGGAATGGCCGCGGGTGTACTTGTCCGACTCTTCGAGGGCGTGGGCAAAACCGATCACCGTCGCACGAAAACTGTGCGCCAAAGTCTGGTTGACCAAGGTCAGGTCGCGGTTCTTGCCGACGATGTTTTCGTATAGTTGCGCGTTTTCTATAGAGACCGCGGCGCGCGACGCCAGCACCGCCAGCATTTTGCGCTGGCCTTCAGAAAAGCGCTGGCCGCGGGTGTAGGAATAGCCATTCAAAAACCCGATCACGCGATCGTGCACTTGTAGCGGCATCGAACAGAACGAGATCAGCCGCTTGTCGGCCGGCGCTTCGACAAAAAATTTGAGCGCGCGCGGTCCGTGCGCCAGCACCGGCACGCCCTGGCGATGGCTCTCGAACAGGGCGTTGATGTCGATGCGGCCGGTATTCTCTTGCGGCACTCGCTCGGAGTAGCGATGGCGCTTCTCGACAAATTGTTGGCGCTTGACATCGTACAGCCACAGGCTTGCCACATCGGCGTCGGCCTCGACCAGTACCGCATCTAGAATCACATCCAAGATTCGCTCGAGCGAAAGCGACTGCGCTATTGCCTGCGAAATCTTGTAGATGCTGACCGCTTCTTTGAGGCGAAAGTTTTCGGTTTGCAGTCGTTGTCGCTCGAGCGCGCGCTCGACAATGTGCACCACGTCTTCGATCTTAAACGGCTTGAGAATGTAATCGTAGGCGCCACGCTTCATCGCCTCGATCGCGGTCTCGACGGTGCCAAAGCCGGTCATGATCACCGTGGTCAAGTCGGGCTGCAGCGTAGTCAGCCGCTCAAGCAGATCGATCCCGCCCATATCGGGCATTTTTAGATCGCTCAGCACTAGATTGTAGTTGCGCCTTTCGAGTTCGTGAAGCGCGCTTTCACCGTCGGCGACGCCGCGCACCACATAGCCTTCGAGGGCAAGAAATTCGGTCAGGATTTCGCGAATCACCTTTTCGTCGTCGACGACCAGGATCCGCGGCGCCTCATCCTGAATCGAATACGCTGACATGGCTTGTTAGCATCTTACGCTATTTCGGCAGCGACGAAAACCAGGAAAAAAACCGACGCAGCTCTTTTTTCCGAACACCGTCGAGAAAGTCGAAATTGGTGCCGCGATCGATGACTTCCCAAAAGTCTTTCGATTCGACCGCCACCAGCTCTTCGCAAAGCGAACGCAACCGTTCGGCGGGCTCGTCTTTCATGTCGTCGTAGATTTTGCGGGCTTCGCTTTCGGCTCCGTTTAAGAGGTAAAAACTGGCCAGCTTGGCCTGCGCTTTACGCACTCCGCGTAGGGTTTTTTCTTCGGCAACGCTGTCGGCCTCTTTGTCAAGCGTCAGCAAAATTTCGACCAGCGTCGCGTGCTCGCTCGAGCGCACCGCAAACGCGCGCTCGCACAGGGCGGCCAAGTCGTACGCCGCGGTCTCGGTGACAAAGCCCAGATTCATGCGCTGCGCCAAGCGACCGTAATAGCGAATGTAAGAGGCAACTTCGCCGACCAGGGCGCCGTGGCCAAGCTCAAGCGCTCGCTCGGCCAACTGACGATACTGATTGAGCACGTTGTATGCGGTGCGCACTTCGCTGCCGTTGAGAGTGGCGCGCAGGTAGCTGTTGAAAAATTTTATCACCAGTCCGAGCGCCTGGGCATCGCCCGCCGCCAGCGCTGCCTCGCCGATGTAGCGACTGTTGATGGCGATGAGGTAGTTCATGTCCGGCATTTCGCCGAGCGCTTCGTTGTAGATGGTTTGGTACTGGCGCAACGTTTTCCACTCAAGCCAGGTGCCGGTCTGAGACAAGTCGTGCAAACTTTCGCGTGTCAGCGAAACAAAATCGGGATTCTGTTTGAGCGCATCCGAGACCGTGAACCAATTGGCCTGCAGCGATTTCTTCTGGCTGAGATACGTGACCAACAGATCTTTGATCGCGTCGACGGCGCCGGTGGCGATCGCTTTGTCTTTTTGCGAGACCGCGTTGATCGCAATCGTCGACAGCTGCTCGATGCCGTTCAAACTCTGCCTTTGACGCTCTTCGACGTGTGAAACGTGGCGATCGGTGGCGGCAGCGACGGCGATCGCCTGAATCCGACCGACCACCCGATCGGGATCGAGGAAATCGAAGACGTAGGCAAAATACGGCACCATCATCAGCAGACTGGCGGTCACCAGGAAGAGCGCAAAAATGATCGAGACCCGTGGCAAAAAAGCTTTGCCGACCGAGATTGCCACCCACACCGCGTCGATGCAGGCAACCGTGAAAAACGACAGCACCGCAAGATTGGTGCGATCGCGAAAAAACATGTCAGCAATCCGCGGCGTGTAGCGGGTCGCCGCCAACTGCACCACGATCGACACCACGGTGATGACGATGCCGAGCACCGCTGCCACCACCTGCGACAAGTTGCCAAGGGCGTTTTGTAAAGTGTCGAGGTCGAAGTGGAAGAGCACGGCGAACGGACTGCCGACCGGCCGGTAAATGAACCAATCGATAAGATAAAGACCAACAAACAGTGTTGTCGCGGTGCCGCCGAGCAGCAACAAGGTGTACAACATCGGCCGGCGCCGGGTTGCGCTCTGAGACGTCATCGCCACCATCTTAACGCAGACGGACAAGCTGTTAATTTATTTGCTGTGGGCGTTTGTTCCCGCAGCTGTCGCGTTTTGGCCTGAGACAACGAGCGCAAAATCGGTATTTCAACATGGGGTCCATCCTTAAGTCCGCAAACCGCAAGCCGAAGGCCCCGCAGCCGTCCCCGCGACACCCACCAATCGGCGAAGCTGACGACAGACTTGAGGGGATGGCTTAGAATCTGATCAGATTGACGCGCTCGGAAAAGAGGCGCTAGATTCCCCCCCTATGCGACTGTATATCCTTTTTTCAGCGGTTCTCATTGGCTGCGCTGGCAGCGTTGGCAGCCTGGTGGTTGATCCCTCGCTGGGCAATCTGGTGCATCGCTACACCCAGAGCGAGCAAGCGGGTCAGGCCAGCTGCTACTGGTTTGATACGCCCTCAGGGCCGGTGATGGTCGACGTGCCGCTGCGTCCAGCGGAGGCGAAAAAGCTGCAATCGATCTTGGTCCGACCGCTCCGAATTTACGTCACCGCCGCGCGCGCCGATCGGTTTGGCACTTTGACCCAGCTGTCCACTGGAGAGGTGCCGGTGTTTTCGTCGCCCGCAGTGGCCGACGAGATCAAGCAACATGGTGACAGCCGGCTGGCTCTTTCTCGTCGCCGCGACAGTTCGGTACCGGCGCATGTCGAGCCGCCGCGCGGCGCGGTCGAAGAGCGCACGCGCGATGTCGTCGGCGACGTCGAAGTCGAGCTGTTGCCGCTCGGCCCGGCCGAATCGGAAAATTCGTTGGCGGTCTACTTGCCTAAGACCGGCGAACTCATCACCGGCGACGTCGTCGTCGGCCATCAGCACCTCGATCTCACCTGGGGCCGCTCGGTCGAGTGGCAGGCGCGAGTTGAAGAGCTGAAACATCTTTCGCCACGCGTGGTCTATCCCGGCCATGGCTCACCGGGCGGGCCGGAGCTGCTCGACCAAACGCTCACCTATCTCAAATTTATTCAGGGCGCGGTCGGCGAATACGTCAAAGCCGGAGCGCCGGAGCGACTGGCGGCGAACGATTTTTCTGCCATCAAACGCAAGGTACTGGCCCAGTTCCCGCTGCTCGGCCGGCCGGAGCTGCTCGATCGATCGATCGCCGCCATCTACGCGGTTGAGCTTGGCAAATTGCAGCCGGCAGTGCCCGAGCCCGCCAAGGCGGACGCCAAGGCGGCGAGCAAGCAGATCGACGATTTGCTTTCGGCCGGCAAGGCCAAGAAGAAGCAAAAATAGTGGCGATTCCTCGTCGAGAAATCGATTGGCAGGAGTTCGGCGAGCTGTGCAAACGGTTGGCGGTCGACGTCGCTCATCGCGGCTTGCCCGACGCGGTAGTCGGCATCGCCCGCGGCGGCACCATTGTCGGCACCACACTGTCCTTCATGCTGAACTTGGAATTTTTTCCGATTCGGCTGGCCAAACAGGGCGGCTCAACCCGAGTCATCGTCGCGCCGACCAAAGAGCTTGCCGATCGCTCGGTGCTGCTGGTAGACGATATGTCGCGCACCGGCGACACGTTTAAGATTGCCACTTACGAGCTGCAGCGGGTCGGGGCCGCCGCCATCACTACGTTGGCGCTGTGCAAGCGCGAGCCCGGATTTGTTCCTGATCTGTCGGCTTTGGCGGTTTCGGCGGTCGACAAAGTGGCCTTCCCTTGGGGGCGCGAAGAGCTGGTCGACGGCC
The DNA here is from genome assembly GCA_023248835.1 of Myxococcales bacterium. Lineage (GTDB taxonomy): Bacteria > Myxococcota_A > Polyangia > Palsa-1104 > Palsa-1104 > JAHFDU01. Next base: position 9,239 of record JAHFDU010000123.1, read on the forward strand.
GGTTTACGCTGCGAAAGTTGTAGAAAAACTATCAGCTATCAGCGTTCAGCTTTTAGCTCGAGAAGCGCCGTTGATGTTGGATCCCGCCAAACCAATCAACGTCGCTCCATAGCACGACACCTTATCTGACAGCTGATAGCGGACGGCCAATCGCTATTTGGCGGCGTGCTTAGGCGCTTCGGACTTCTGCACCCATTCGACGTCGAGCGTGATGGTCACTTCGTCGCCCACCAGAACGCCGCCCGCTTCCAGCGCCTTGTTCCAGTTGAGGCCAAAGTCTTTGCGATTGATTTTCGTTGTTGCGGTAGCACCCATGCGTTGGCCGCCCATCATGTCCTTCATCGCTGCAGTCGGGCCGTCGACCGCGAGCGTTACCTCTTTGGTGATCCCGCGCATGTTCAGGTCGCCGGTGATCTTGAGATGGCCCTTGTCAGCGGCGGTGACTTTTTTCGACTTGAAGGTAATCGTCGGGTGGTTGGCAACGTCAAAAAAATCGGCGCTCTTTAGATGAGCGTCGCGCTTGGGCTCGCGGGTATTGATGGTAGAGGCGTCAATCGTCGCCTCCACCGTCGCTGCGGTCGGATGGGCCGGATCGTAGCTTGCCATCCCGGTCAACTTGCCAAACTCGCCGCGCACATTCGACACCATCATGTGACGGACGCTGAAACTGGCGCTGGAATGGGCGCTGTCGATCTCCCAATTGGCGGCGAATGCCGACATCGATAGCAGCGACGCAACAGTAACAAGCAACTTGGTCTTCATCGTTTTCCTCCTATGAATGGGGCTGACAAGGTAGTGCGCGAAAGTGCGCAGCGCAAGCGCATATCTGCAGTGCCAGGGCGTACGCATCTTAATTCTTCATTTCTGCGAACCGCCAGCGCTCGAATCCAGATCTCCGTCGAGCCCGAGTCCGAGCCCAGGGCCGCAGGCCCGGAGTCCGAGCCCGGCTTTCAGATCGGGCTCGGGCTGGCACGCGGGCTCGGGCTCGAGGGGAGATCGGATTTTGATGCGTACGCCCTATCCTGAGCCCTGACACGGGTTCCCTGACCGCCAATCACTTCAAGGTGAGCTAAGTAATCGAAACCGATCTCGTTTTTGCGGCAAGGGTTCAGGAGCAGTTTC
>JAHFDU010000124.1 GCA_023248835.1 Myxococcales bacterium
TCCAGCTGCCCGAATGGTAGTCGAGCGTGAGCACGTCGAAATCTGATCGTCCCATCGCCAGATTGTAGGAAACTGGCAGCGTCAGTGTCACCGGTTTTTGGAAAGACAAACCGGTCGGTCCGTATTCCACCGGCAAGAGGTCGCTGCCATTTACACCGGCGATCTGCGCTTCGGACGGCATTGCCACATCGGTCGCGGGTGCAACCGAGATGTCGATTTTCTGGTCGCCGGGAAGCGCTCCTGCCGGCACTCGCACGGCGGCGCCGAAGATCGGCGAACCCTGGCCGGTGACTTGGACGTAGCCACCCGAACTGTCATTCGGATCGACTGAATCGGTGACTGCGGCGCCAACGTCCGAGACGATGACTTCGAAACTCTGATCGAGCGGCACGCCACCGACGTTGCCATGCAGCGAGAAGAATTGTGAGCCGCTTTGATCGGCGTTCGGCTTCCACTTGAGTTGACCATCTTGATCGAGCGTGGCGCCAGCCGGCCCACCGCTCAGCGACCAGGTCACGGTCGACGGCTTGGAGAGCAGCAGCTGGTACAAGTAGTCCTCACCGACTTGCGCGACGGTGATCGGGAACGAAACGATGCGGACCGACGCGCTGCATAGACCGGTGTCGCAGGTTTTACCTGGTCCACACTTGACACCGCAATCGCCGCAGTTGTTGTTGTCGCTGTCGGTGACCGCGCAGGTAAAACCACCATTTTGCAGCGGGCACGCCTTCTGGCCATCGCCACAGGTCGGCGGAGTATTGCCGCTGCTCTTGCAAAATGCTGGGGCCGCGCTGGTGTCGCAGACCAGGCCATCCGGGCAGGCGTTGCCGCAGGAGCCGCAGTTCATCGGCTCGTTGAGGAACGAGCATTGCTGCTGCTCTGCGCACCAAAAGCCGCCGCCGTCGCAGGTGGGTACCGTATCACCTTGGCATTCGTGCTTGCCCGACATCATGTTGAGCTGGCAGATCCAACCGCCAGGACATGCGACACCGCAGTCGCCACAGTTAAATTCATTGTCGAGCTTTGAACAGGAGCTACGGCCGTTGGCACCGGGGCAGGTGGTTTCGTCGGCGGCGCAAACGCCTTCGCCCTGGCAGAAAATGTTACCCTGACCATCTTTGCCGCAGGTTTGGCCGATCATGCAGGTGTTGCCGCACCAGCCGCAGTTGTCGAGGTCGAGTAGATCGCTGCAGATGTCGCCGCACTTGATCAAGTCTTTGCAATCGAGGTTATTGACATCGATGGCTTTGCAAATCGCGCCTGCGCGATCGCCAGAATCACAGAAGGTGCCGTCGGGGCAGGTAACGCCGCAGGCGCCACAGTTCTCAGTGTCGCCAAGCGACGAACACCAGCCCTGATCGGGGCACCAAGTATCGCCCTCGGTCGGGCAGGTGACCATGTCGTGTTCATGTCCGGCGGGTGCGGTGCAATTGGGCGTATTGTCGTTGCCGGGCTCGCAAGTCCATGTGTCGGGACAGCCGGCGCCACAAGCGCCGCAGTTAAACGGATCGCTGGTGAGGTCGGCGCAGTACCAGACCCCGCCGTGATCGAGGCAGGCATCGGTACCCTGCCAACAGGTCGGCGGACCGGTCATATTTTCCGGCGCTTGACAGAAATGTTTTCCAGTGTCCTTGTCCTCGGCGCACGGCCAATCGGGCGGGCAGGCATTACCGCAGCCGCCGCAGTTGGTCGGCTCGTCGAGCAGCGAGCAGTAGCCGTCGAAGAGGTTGGTGCCGCAAGCGGTTTCGCCCTCGCCGGTGCAAACGATCGGTGGCGCGTCGGCTTTGACGCAACTCGCGGTACCGTCGTCGGCGATGGTACAGACCGAGGCGTCGTCGCACACCGTCTCGCACTTGCCGCAGTGGTTGTCTTGATCAAGATAGGTGCAGCTCTTCCAGCCACTCTCATCGGCGCAGGCGTCCTGGCCGTCCGGACAAGTCACGGTGACCTCGACGCAGTCGAGTGCGCCGTTGTCGCCTTGAGCGCAGGAAAATCCGCCCGGGCAGGCCTTGAAACACTCCCCGCAATTGGCGGTGTTGCCGAGATCGGAGCAGAAGGGCTGGGCCATTTCACCCTCTGGCGGCGTGCACAGAGTCAACCCCGTGTCACAAACAAATCCGCCGTGACCGTCAGTCATCGGCGGCTCAGCGCAGACGCCTCCCATGCATGGCTCGGCGCCGCAGTCGACGTTGCAGCCACCGCAGTTTTGGGCGTCGTTCAAGAAGTCAAAACCTTCGTCGACATTGCCGTCGCAGTTGTTGTCGAGGCCGTCGCACGATTCTTGATAGTCTGGCAATGCCTCGTCTTGTGAAATCACCCACGCACCCACCACGCAGGAGCGATAGCCGGCTTGACACTGGCCATAGCCGACAGTGTTCATTGCCGCGTGGTAGAACGATTCGTCGGCCATGTCGTCGATGAGGCCGTTGCAGTCGTTGTCGATGCCGTCGCAAATTTCCTCGCCGGTGGCCTGACACTCGCAGCCGTTCGCTGGATCGTTGTCGACGTCGAAAAAGCCATCATTGCAAGCGTAGATGCAGCCGCCTTCGCAGCTGGCGAGCATGTTGGCCGGCGCGGTGCAGACGGTGCCGCAACCGCCGCAGCTCGAGATGTCGTTGCCGCCCGCCATGCCCTCGACGTTGTCGACAATGCCGTCGCAGTCGTTGTCGAGGTCGTCGCAGGTCTCGGTGGTGGGCTCGCCGAGTGTGGCGTCGCAGGCAACCGACATGCCGCCAGCGGCGCACACCGTCTTGCCCGTGCCCATGCAAGCGCCAACGCCAAATGTACAGGGCTCGCCGGCGCCAAATGCAGCGTCGGCAGCTTCCGCCATCGGCGCGTTGCAGTCGTTGACTTTGCCGTCGCAGTATTCGGGGGCGCCGGGGTAGATCGCGGGATCGGTATCATCGCAGTCGCCGTCATGCGTGGACCAACCGTCGCCGTCTTTGTCGCAGTCGTCCATCGAGAACTCTTTGCCGTCGCAGCTATGGCGTTTGCCGTCGCACACTTCGGCAGCGCCTGGCCACACCGTCGAATCGTTGTCGTCGCAGTCGCTGTCCGCGCCGGCGGCGTAGCCGTCGCCGTCATTGTCAACCGCGCCCTCCGGCACCGGCTCGAACACGCTGATGTCGATCTGAACCGGGTAGCTTTCGGCGCCCTGCGGATCGATGGCTTTTACAAAGAAGATGTAAACGCCCGGCTTGCGGGTGACAAAAACCGCATTTTCGCTGTCGCCGTCTTTCGAAGGGCTTACCTGCAAGGTGTAGGTGATGTCCATGCCTGGATCGGCTTGGTTGGCGAGCATCGACGGCGCCGGAGTGATCTCAAAGCGCAACTTGCCCTGGTCGTCCTCGTCGGCATCGCCACCGTTGATATGGATGTTGACGGTGCGTGGCGTGCCTGGGGTCCAGTCTTCGCCAAACAGCGAATCTTCGAGGTTGACTTCGGGTGCATAGGGATCGTGATTGCCCTTTGGCGTGACCGAAATCACCAGGGTGTCAGGCGCCGAATCTTGCACGCCGTCATTGGCGACACATTTGATGGTGTAATCGCCCGGCATGCTCGGGGCTTCAAACACCACGTAGTCACCGTTGTCGGCGGAGAGTCCGCTCGATCCCGACCATTGGTAGGTCAGGTAGGTTCCTTGACCGATGGCGTATAGATAAGCGGTCTCGCCTACTTGTATCTGTTGAGCAGTCGCAGCGATTTGCACTGTCGGTGCCGGCATCATCATTGCCATTTCCGCCGAGTCGACCAGCAGGTCCCAGTGATAGCTGGCAGTGGCCGATCCGCGGGTCGCAGTCACGTCGATGCCAAAGAAGCCCGGCATGCTTGGCGTGATCGCTGCGTTTGCTCCAGCCGCCGACGGCTCCACCTTGACCGATGAATCGTCGGCGCTCCAGGTATAGGTCGGCGTCTCGCCGCCGGTTGAAACGCCAAGATTGATGGTTTTGTCGGTGACGCCGTGCTGCTGTCCGTCGGGATCGGCAAACAGGAGCGGCGGCTCGTCGCCGGCCGGCTTGGGATTGTATTTCTCTGGGCCGCCAGCGCAGTCGCGATCATCGGTCATGGCGTCGAGCTTGGTGACGTCGCTGTCGTCACTGCCAAAAGTGTTGGCGACTTGTGGCGGCGCTTGCGTCGCATCATAGGCATCGACGTAATAGAGCGAAACTTCGGCGTGCATATGAACGCCCGAGTCGGCTTTGCCGAGGCCACTCATCACCACCAGTGGCCGGCTGCCATCGAGCCAACTGATGAGCTCTGGATCGTCTGCAGCAAGCGACTCAGGAATGGTGAGATATTGATCGTTCGGATGCAGGTTGGTGCGCACCGAGACTTCGTACTTGTCGCCATTTTTGGCGGCAGCAGCGAGAATCCAGCCCGAGCGCGACACTTGGCCGTCCCCGGAAGAGCCGGACAGGGTGGTGTAGATCTGCAGCGCGTTGCCATCGGGCAGGTTCTTGAGTAGGTCGGCAAAAGTGGCCGCGGCGCCATCTGCGGTGGCATCGTAGCCATTGATCTGATCGGCCGGGATCTTGTCAAAGGTCGAAAACAATGGAGCGCCGACAATCAGTGCGTCGGAGCAGGCGCTCGAGCCGCTGTTCATTGCAACTTCGGCGGTGGGCACATCGGGCAGCGCCACGAAGGTGCAAAAGTGCAACGTCTCTGCGGTCACGGTGCCAGTCCCCGGATCGAATTTCGCGTTTTTGACTTTGCTCCACTTGCCGGTCTTGAGATCGAGCGACTGCACCGCGAATTTGGTCACCGTGCCATCTTGGAGTTTGAATTTGCCACCCGATTTGGCGAGCGACTTCGGCACCGGCAGGGTGACTTTGACCGGTTTGGGAAAGGCCAGCCCATTGGGGCCAAATTCGACCGCTTTGACTTCCGCCGCGTCGAGGTTGGCAAGCCTAGCCGCCGCCGGCAGCGAGACACCGGTGATCGGGGCCACCGACAGGTTGATCGGATCGTTTCCCGGAAGCGCGCCCGGCGGGAGCTGTAGGCCGGCGCCATAAATCGGCGAGGCCGGGCCGTCGATCCGGACGGTGCCACCGTGTGGATCTTGTGGATCGACCGACTTCTCGGTGGGCGTGCCGATCGCGGCGACGCTGACGGTGAAGGATTGATCGACGCTGTTGCTGCCAAGGTCACCATGAACGGTAAATTTTTGCGCGCCGCCCTGCTCGAGCGTCGGCGTCCAGTTGACGATGCCGTTCGAGTCAATGGTCGCACCGTCGGGCGCGCTGGTCAGCGTCCAGGTTGCCATGCCGGGATTCGAAAGCACCGGCCGGTACGTGTACGGCTGCATCGCCACCGCGACGTTGACCGGGAAGGATTGCACGCGCAAGCCGCCTTCGCCACTTGCCACCGGTCCCTTACAGCCCACAACCGAAAAAACACCACACCACGCGATCAAGCGGAAATGACGCATGCACCACCCTCGAAGGTTTAGTCCGTTTGGCTATCGGCACGCGCGGCTTTCAGCTTTAGGAAAAAAACAAAAATAATAGTTGTCTAGCTCAAGATTGCTGTGAGCTTGGAAGTTTCCGTCAGAGGTGTCTCACAGGCGAAGTTTCTGCATACAAACGCCGTCGCTGTCTTACCTGTGACCTCTTTCCCGTCGAGCAGCGGTCGCAAGCTGGAAGGTGCGCTTTTGGCATACACGATGATGCGATTCGGTAAATAGATGTCTGCGATCGTGCGCTCAAACGCAGAGAGGTTGTCGCCGGCAAGAACGATCTCGGTCGGGCGCTCAACCATAAGATCGAGAGCGCTGAGTAGGCTCGAAAGACCAAACGGATTTTCGCGCATGACAGAGACGTGGGATTGCAAAACTAAAGCGGCGATCTCGAGCCAGTTCTGGTTCGCGGTGGCGTCGCCAAGTCGAATCAAGTTGGAGAGGCAGACACCGACACCCGATGGAATTGCGGCATCGTATTTTGATCGCGGCCGCTCGATCAGAAGCGGGTCGCTTTCGGCCGTGAGATAAAAAGCCGGCGCTTCCCCATCGTAAAAAAGCTGCAGCGACAGTGTAGTCAATCGCATCGCCTGGTCGAAGTAGCGCGCCTTGCCAGTGGCTTCGTAGAGCGCAATCAAGCCACCTGCGACAAACGCGTGATCGTCGAGCGTGCCCGGCAGTTTTGCAATCCCGTTTTTGTAGGTGCGAACCAAACGCCCGTCGGGTGCGACCATACAGGACAGCACGAAGTCGGCGGTTCGTTCTGCGGCGGCGATGAGGGCGGCATCGCCGAGAATGCGACCGGCTTCGGCAAGACCAGAGATCGCCAGGCCATTGACGGAGGCCAAGATCTTGTCGTCGGTCAGTGGCGGTACGCGTTTTTCTCGAGCCGCCAGCAGCTCGGCACGAGCTTGGTCGAATAATTGTTGTTCGCGTTCGTCTCTCGGCGAATCGGTGACATGCAGGATCGATCCACCCGCGCCATGTCCGTGCGGGTCATGCCAGTTGCCCTCGGGGCGCACACCATAGCAGCGCGCGACTACATCGGCGGCCGGTCTTCCAACCAAAGCTTCGATCTCTTCGATCGCCCACACGTAATATTTTCCCTCCACGCCCTCGGAGTCGGCGTCCTGCGCGGTGTACAGCCCGCCCTCTGGCGATCGCAAATCGCGCTCGATGTAGGCAGCGGTCTCCAAGATGACGCGCTTGAACGTTGGGTCTTTACTCCATTGATACGCCTCGGCGTAGAGCTTGAGCAGCTGGGCGTTGTCGTACAGCATTTTTTCAAAGTGTGGCACCAGCCATACTTCGTCGGTGGAATAACGCGCAAAACCGCCGCCGATCTGATCATAGATTCCACCCGCCGCCATTTTGCGCAGCGTCAACAGCACGACCTCTGCAAGTTCGGACCGCTCGTCTTGAGCATCCTTTGACGGGTTCGGGACGAGCGGTTGTAGCTCCCGCTCATGCTGAGCGGAGCGCGAAGCGCGGAGTCGAAGCACAGGCTCAGGGCGACCAGATTTGGCGGCGCGCCGGGCCGCGCGCAGAATCAATGACAGCGACGGCACGCTGGGGAACTTCGGAGCGCGGCGAAAACCACCGTGGCTGCGGTCGATCTGCGCCGCGAGCTGACGACCGGAGCTCTCCACCATTCCGAGTTCGAGTGTTTTGCTGATCGACGAATCGCTCTTGCCGATCTGGCGCAGCCCGTCGACAAAGCGCTCCGCTTGCGCCTGCATCGCCGCGCGCCGCTGATGGTAAGCGTCGCCGAGCGCCATCAGGATGCGCTTGAACCCGGGCCGGCCGTAGGCGTCGTGCGGTGGAAAGTAAGTGCCACCGTAATAGGGTTTTCCGTCGGGCAGCAGAAACATCGTCAGCGGCCAGCCGCCGTGCTCGCCCTGCAGCTGCAGCGCGTGTTGATAGACTTGATCGACGTCGGGCATCTCTTCGCGGTCGACTTTGATGCAGACAAAAAGTTGGTTCATCAGCGCCGCCGTCTCCGCATCTTCGAAGGACTCGTGCGCCATCACATGGCACCAGTGGCAGGCGGAATAACCAATGCTGAGCAATATCGGCTTGTCTTCGCCGCGCGCGCGCCCAAATGCAGCCTCGCTGTAAGCCATCCAATCGACTGGATTGTCTTGGTGCTGCAGCAAGTAGGGGCTGGTCTCGTGCGCAAGGGAATTGGCCATGGCCAGTAGTTTTATAGTAAAATGGGACGGTGAGGAACGGCGATCCGCCGACGCAGTTGACGATGCAGGCGCTAAAGCTGGCGGAAACCTTTCGCGCTCAGTTTCGCAGCTCGGTGGTCATGAATGGTGCGACCGGGGCAAGCAAATTTCGGGTTGAACTTTCCGCCCCCGATGGGCCGTCGACGGCGGGTGGAAAGTTGGCGATTCAGCACGTCAAGCTAATTCCCGAGGACGGTGGCGCCACTATCGTCGCTGGCTGGGCCAACGCAGCGGAACGCATCGCTGAGTTGCGCGCCTACGAACACCTTGAAACCGTGTACGCACAGCGCTTTTCAGGTGCGGTGTTGCCGATCGACCGTCGCCACTACACCACGCTCCTTGGCCGGCTGCAGAATTTCTTCAAATCGTTTGGCCTGGCGATTACTTTCGTCGAGGCGCCACGCCCCGATATGGTCTCCACCACATTGCCGTTGGTGGAGCGCTCACCCAAGCCAACCCTGATCATTCTTCTGGCGCTGCTCGGATTGGTGATCGTGGCCGCAGTGGCGAGTTACGTTCTGCAACATCGCATACTTTACTAAAAGTTATTTCTTGCGGGCGAGCGCGGCGCGGAAATCGCGCACGGCCCGATTGAGACTTGGACGGTCGATGAAACGGCACAGTAGCGCCAGATCGAGGGAGGGCAAGAGCCGGCTGCGCTCAAGACGGCGGTAGGCCTCCCCGCGCAGACCGAATACTTCGAGTTTGCCTTTTTTCCAGATCCAGACCTCTTTGACGCCAAGTTTTCGATAGACTTCGAGTTTGTCGAGACCGCCATGCGCCCAGATCACTTCAATTGCCAGATCGGGCCGCTTCTGTCCCGCTCGCACGCCGAGCAAATAGCACTCATCCGGTTCGGCGCCGCGCTCGTCCTGCTTGCGTTTGATCGTCCATGAACCTGCGGGCACAATCTCGATGTCACGATCGACGCAATACACCTCGACAAGCCGTCCGATAAAAGAGCGAACATGCTCGTGATCGAAAGATGGACTCATGATTTCCAGCGCCCCTTTGAGATAGGTCATGCGTGGCGCTGAACGGTCGCCTCGAATGGTCAGCAGCCGTTCGTAGTCCGCCCAAGTAACGCCGTAGAGATGGACGAAATGATCTTCTTTGGGCGCCTCGTTTTCATCGAGATCGATCTGCCGTAACTGCGCCGCATTGGATGTTGCCATTTGGAGTTCATTCTACCACGGCAGCGTCAATGGCCGCGCCAAAAACGCGCCTTACCGACGTCGACATGGACAAACTGGGAGTCGGGATAAATGCCGACGCCGCCGAGATGCAAAGAGCGAGCGAAGCGCCATAGCTTGGTCGTTGCCACTTGGGGAATGCGAAAGTCGATCGCGTTGCCGCGCGTGTGTTCGGAATCGCGCGCCACTTCGTGTCCTTTCTTGCGCAAGAACAGCTGATACTTGGGCGCGCGGTAGGCGCTGACAATTTCGACCACGGTGGACTTGAAGGTCTGTGCGGCGCGCAGCAGCATAGGAAAAATGCGTTTGTCGATATTGCCTTCCTGATTGGTGTAGTGGCAGCGCAAGAAATTGGCAAAACCTGACGGTGGCTGCGGAGTTTTGCTCAGCACCACCGGGAGTGACTCGTTGGTCCAGCTGTTGAGAAGCGTCAGCACTGCCAGCGGCTTCGATCGCGGCGGCGCAGATTTGGTGCGGTGGCAGCGGCGGGTCTCTTTTTCGCGCAAGAACAGCTCTTTTTTTGAAACTTCTCCAACGAAGAACGTTCCATACGCCTGGGCGCGGTCGCTCCAAAGCAAACACAGCCAAAGTCCAACCAGGACAGCGAATGCTTTTTCGACCGACCGCTCATGCTGAGCGGAGAGCTGCGTAGTCGAAGCACAGGCTGCGTGATCGTTTGATAGTTTTGTCACCGAAATCGTCCTTCGACTCAGGGGTGCCCGGAAGTCCGGGCGCCGCCGACAGCTCACAGCCGACAGCCTACAGTTTCGGATTCATTCAACCATGAAACCACCTACTCTAGTCCTCTTTTCAAAAGCGAATTTACGCCATGGTCAACGCGATTTTGCGATTCTTCCCGACTCTTGACTCTCGACTGTTGACTGTCGGCGGTGGTAAGAATTGCGAAGCGCGAATCAACGCCGACTTCCGGGCGCCCCTGCAGCGGATGTTCGCGGCGCTTGACCACCACCAGGCGAAATCCGGAAGCGCTTTTCTCCATGCCGGCGATCTCGTGGCCTTCGGTTTGAAGACTGCGTGGAACGCTTTTCGCCGCTGCCTCGTTGTCGAGCAAGATCTCCAGCGTGTCGCCGAAGGCCAGCGCTTCGAGTGCGAGCTTGGCGCGCAAAAAAGTGAACGGGCAGACTTCACCGTGCAGATCGAGCGTCACCATTGCACGACAATGTCCGCACTTTTTCGCTGCGGAAAATCAATCCCAACCCCGAGTGATCGCAACGTCGACAGCAGGCGTTCAACCAGCGGTGGCGACAGCGGAAATAGCGACGGCCAGGCAGCGGTGTGGACAGCGATTTGCACCGACAATCCGACCGCGGCATAGCCTATAGCGGTGCGCAGCGCCTGGCCGCTCTTTGCATGGGAGGCGGGGTGGGTGAGCTCGACGATGATCGAGCCAATTTTGTCGGTTGCAACACAGTCACACACGGCTGCACCGGTGAAACTCA
>JAHFDU010000428.1 GCA_023248835.1 Myxococcales bacterium
GATCCGCCAGCGCTGGAGACAATCGGGCCAGCCAGTCGATCAGTCGATAGTCGCGGCCCACCAGCACGCGGGCGCGATTGTGGCGCACCCCGCGTAGCACCGCGCGCACCACTCGCGCCATCGGCACTGCGCGCTTGGCGACGAATTCAGCTTCCGCCGAACGTTGGATTTCATCCGTGGTACGGCCCCGACGAATCAGCGCGGTGTCGACCGGACCGGGATACACGACCGTGAGTCCGACCGATGAGCCGCTCAGCTCAGCCCGCAGCGCCTCGGAAAACCCGCGCACCGCCGCCTTGCTGGCGGAGTAGCCGCTCTTGCCGGCAAAGCCGAGTAGCCCGAAAGCGCTGCAGAGGTTGACGATGTGAGCCTCGGGTTGCGCGCGTAAAAGCGGAAGCAGAAAGCGGCAGCCGTGCACGACGCCCCAGAAATTGACGTCCATGATCCAGTCGAATTCGTCGAGCGAAACCTGTTCGAATCGGCCAGCGAGTGAAACCCCAGCGTTGTTGACCAGAAAGTGAAGCGCGCGGTGAAAATTTTCGACCTCGCTAGCAACTTCGGCCATCCGAGTGCGACTCGAAACGTCGGCGACGTGGGTCGAGACTCGTCGTGTGTCCGAATCGAGTTCCGCCTTGAGTTGGCTGAGTCCCGGCGCGTCGACATCCACCAGCGCCAGATGGCAGCCGCGGTGTGCTAATTCGATCGCCAATGCTTTGCCGATGCCGCTTGATGCGCCAGTGACCAGGGCAATGCGATCTTGGAACGTCCGCATCAGTGCGCCGAGCGTACAAACGATGGTCGACGTCCCACTCGAGAGCGATCCGCAAGCGGCACTAGACAGTTGGGACCGTGACCAATCAAGTCGCGGCGGCCAGCTTTGTGTAGCGCTTCGCGCGTGAGCTCATGCTGTTTGGGATCCCAATAGAGTAAGAGCGCTTTTTGCAGCCGCTTTTCGTGCAAGCCGCGCGCGGTGTAGCAGGGCTGCATGGTGAGCGGATCGATGCCAGTGTGGTACATCGTCGCTGCCAGCGACATCGGCGTCGGAATAAAATCCTGCACCTGTCGTGGCCGGTAGCCCTTCTTTTTTAAGTAGAGCGCCAGCTCGACCATGCTCCCGAGCGTCGACCCGGGATGGCCGCTGATGAAATAGGGCACGAGATATTGCTCTTTGTCGGCGTTTTCCGAGGCGCAGCGAAACGCCTGCGCGAAGCGATCGTAGCTCTCGATGTCGGGCTTTTTCATCAGCCGCAAGGTCTCAGGCGAGGCGTGTTCAGGCGCCACCGATAGCTGGCCGCCGACGTGGTGGCGGGTCAGTTCGTCGAGATATTCCTGACCGCGCACGCCATCGACCACCAAATCGGTACGCACGCCGGAAGCAACATGAACATGCTTGATGCCCTCTTCTTGGCGCACCCGCTTCATCAGATCGATGAGCGGCCCGTGGTCGGTTTTTAGATGCTCGCAAATTTTAGGATGCACGCACGACAGCCGCCGACATTTCGATTCGAACTTTTCCGATTCGCAGCGCATTTCGTACATGTTTGCCGTCGGACCACCGAGATCAGAAACGGTGCCGTGAAATTCCGGATTGCGTTTGAGCGCGCGCAGTTCGCGCAAGACGCTGTCGGCGGAGCGATTCTGGATCACCCTGCCTTCGTGTTCTGTGATCGAGCAAAAGGTGCAGCCGCCAAAACAGCCACGCATGATCACCAAAGAATTTTTCACGGTTTCAAACGCCGGTACTTTTTGAAGGCCATACATCGGATGCGGCGCGCGTAAAAACGGCAGATCGTACAGCTCGTCCATGTCGGCGGTTTCAAGCGGCAGCGCCGGCGGATTGAACCAAACACCATTGGTGTTTTCGCCATCGCGCTGAAGTAGCGGCCGGGCGTTGAACGGGTTGGTTTCGTAGTGAAGCAGCCGCGAGGCCAAAGCATATTTTTGCTTGTCTTGTCGCACCGCTTCGAGCGACGGCAACAGCACGACACGCCCGTCGCTCACTTTTTCCGACGGCGCGCTTGCAAGCGTAGCTGCCTCTTTGGCGCTGACCGGCACCGCAGTGCCGCGCACATCACGAATCGATCGAATCGCTGCGCCGGCTTTTAGCCGCTGGGCCACTTCCCAGACCGGCCGCTCGCCCATGCCAAACACCAATAGGTCGGCTTTGGCGTCGAGCAGCATCGAGCGGCGTACCGTGTCCGACCAGTAGTCATAATGCGCAATGCGCCGCAGCGATGCCTCAATGCCGCCTAAAACAATCGGAACGTCGCCGTAGGCTTCGCGAACGCGATTGGCATAGACGATGGTGGCGCGATCAGGGCGCGCGTCGCGCTTGCCACCCGGAGAATATTGATCTTCGCCGCGATTTTTCTTTTGCGCGGTCAGTCGATTGAGCATCGAGTCGAGATTGCCAGCCGAGATGCCGAAAAACAGTCGCGGCCGACCGAGTCGCGTAAAGTCCTCGACACTTCGCCAATCGGGCTGCGCAATAAAGCCAACCCGAAAGCCGCGCCCCTCTAAAAAACGCCCGATCAGCACCGGGCCAAAGGCCGGATGATCAACATAGGCGTCACCCGAAATAATAATAATATCGAGTTCATCCCAGCCGCGCCCGGCCACTTCTGCGCGCGTCGTCGGCAGAAATGGCGGTGGTTTGCGACCCAGCTTCAACAGCGCAGACATCGATTCACCAGGGCGCCTATAGCGCGAGTTGGAGCGTAAAACAAGCCACTCGGCGCTGACCGCCAATCACTTCGATGAACGAAAACCTGGATCTTATCGATCACTTACGAGATAGGCGGTTCTAATAGTAGAAAAGCTCACGGTTCTCCTCGAGAGTTTGTTTGAGGACAAACAAA
>JAHFDU010000125.1:0-1548 GCA_023248835.1 Myxococcales bacterium
GGTCAGCGAAAAATAGGAAAGATGCTCGTGGTAGATGGTGTCGAACTCGACATGGTCGAGCATATCGAAAACATACGGCACCTCGAAAACAAAGACGCCGTCGCTGGCGAGCAGCGCCCTGGCGCCGCGCACGAAGTCGTGGATGTCGTCGACGTGGGCAAAGACGTTGTTACCCAGCAGCGCCGCCGCGGGACCTTTTTCGTGAACGATCACGCGCGCTGAGCGTTCGGTGAAAAAATCATTCACGGTTTCGACGCCGCGTAGGCGGGCCAGTTCTGAAATGTTGGTCGCTGGTTCCACGCCGAGCGTACGCACGTTGTTTTCGAACGCGCGCAACAGCGTGCCGTCATTCGACCCGGCTTCGACCACCAGCGGAGTTGCGCTATTTTGCAAAAAGCGCCGCGTCACAGTCTGCGCAAGATCGGCGAAATGGCGCGGCATGGTGTCTGACGTTCCGGTGACGTAGATGTAATCGCGAAACAGCACATCTCCGGGCACGACATGCCCGAGCTGCAGAAGGGAGCAGCCGGTGCAAAGATAGAGCTCGAGCGGAAAGCGTGGCTCCGGCTCGCCAGGATTGGCGTTTTTCAAAAACCGGTTGGCCAATGGCGTCGATCCCAAGTCGAGACACAGATGGAGGTCCTTGGCACCGCAGATACGGCACTGTTCGCGGCGGGTGCTCATGATCTGTACTTGGCGTCGGGCCACAAGCCCGAGCGGTGGAGCAAATAGCGCGCTGACAGTCCGAAAACACCGACGCCATACACCATACCGTCCCAAAACGGCACCGACGAGCTATTGCCGTCGTAGATGCAAGGAATCGGAAATTCGGCAATGCGAAATTTGAGATTGATGATCTGAAAAATGATCTGGCTGTCGAACAGCCAATTGTTGGAATTGAAAAAATAGGGAATGCGCTCGAGCATTTTCACGCGGTAGGCGCGGCAGCCGGTGTGAAACTCCGACAGTTCGCTGCCGAGCACTTTGTTCTCGAGGCGGGTCAAAATTCGGTTTCCGACGTACTTGTATTTCGGCATTCCACCCGCGATCGCTTTGCCGTCCATCATCCGCGAACCGAACACCACATCGGCTTTGCCCTCGAGAATGGGAGCGACCAAATCGGGCAGTAGATGAGGGGGATACTGCATATCGCTGTGCAGTAAGGCCAGCACCTCGGCGCCAATCGCAGTGGCGTAGGAAAAAGCGGTTTTCTGCGAAGCTCCGTATCCGCGGTTGAAATAGTGACGCACCACCGGCAGGCCCATACTCTCGGCGATGTCGGCCGACAGATCGGTCGAGCCGTTGTCGACGACCAGAATATCGTCGGCGACGCCAGCGGGAATACGGCGAATCGTCTCTTCTAAAGTGCGCGCGGTGTTTCGCGTTGGAACCACCACCAGCACCCGCGGACGCTCACGTGGGCGAGGATTGGCGACGAACGGAATCGTTTTCAGCGGCGACAGATCTTGTAGGACGGTGGTGGTCATGCACTCCTCCTTGTGGCTTGCAAAGATGTCCAAGTGCGTAAAAGCCCCTCGGCCAGACTGA